>JAKPBL010000150.1 GCA_029778965.1 Bacteroidota bacterium | reverse complement strand
CAAATTAGGACAGGCTCTTAACGGTTAATACTACAAACTCCCGTTTTAAATTTAGGAGAATTCTGAGAAGAAAAAACATTTTGAAGCCAGTTTTTGAAAAAATTTCGTGTACGTTAACGAAAATCGGTGTTTTACGGTATTTTTAGACGATATATTAACCCGTCAACCAGGTTTCATGACAAGGTCACGATTGCTTATCGTACAAAGCTTCGACTCCGGCTTCGCGCTTGCGCACGACTCTTACAATTGTATTTCCGCTGCACCCGACGGGCGGATTTATTATGTGCTGGCATCGGCCGAACCCGACCGGGGCGGACGCGTATTCAGGTTCAATCCCGCAACCACGCGTATAGAGCCGATTGCGGAGCTCGACGACTGCTGCGGAGAAAAAAACAGCGGCTGCATTGCACAGGGCAAAAGCCACGACGGTTTTTATGCTTTTGAAGGGCGCTTTTTCTTCTCCACGCATATCGGCTACTATGAAAGCATCAACGGCATGGAAAGGCTGCCCGTGCATCACCCCGCCGGAGGCGGCCTTTACCCCGGCGGTCACCTGCTTTCGATCGATCCTGCCAACGACCGCATACAGAATCATGTAACGCTGCCGGGAGAAGGCATCATTGCCATGACGCTGGATGCAGACCGCGGCATTGCCTACCTGCTCAGTTGGCCGGGCGGCGTATTATACGCTTACCATATCCGCAGCGGCCGTCTTGTCACCGCCGGCAAAGTGGCGGGTGCGGGCGAGGCCGGCGAGGCCGGAAAAGACTACCGCGTATTGTGCCGCTCGCTGCTGGCAGATCCGCGCAGCGGCACAGTGTACGGTTCCACTGCCGAAGGCGACATCTTTTCCTATCAACCCGACCACAACCTGCTCAGCGTTACCGAAAACCAGCCACTCAAAAGAGATTATTTCGGCCAGTATGCCATTGCTGATCCCGGCAGCATGGCCTATCACTGGCGAAAAATAATATGGAACAGCCGGCAGCACTGCGCCTATGGCGTACACGGCAATTCGGGATACCTGTTCCGCTTTGAACCCGAAAACGGGAGCCTGGAGCTGCTGCAGCGCATCAGCTCGGCGCCTTCGCAGGCAAGCGGCATGTACGACCAGTTCAGCTATGGCTACCTCGGCCTGGCGCTCGACGAGCAGTCCCAGGTACTTTATTATCTCTGCGGCGGCCCCATCGCCGGTGAGAAGCACGAGGGTGCCGCTCTGGCGAAAGGTGGCGCCCGCGGGCCGGAAAACCTGCACCTCGTTACCTACTCGCTGCTGCAGCATACCTACCGCGACCACGGCCCGCTGTTTTACGGTAACGGCGAACGGCCTACTTATGTAAATTCGATTGCGTTGGGCAAAGACGGTTATATTTATTCGCTGGCCCGCCTCGAACGCGGGGGCAGCACTATCACCGACCTGATCCGTATACCCGCTCCAACGCATTATTAAGCGCAACCAGTATGGCGAAAAATATACCTTCGGGATCACAGAACGGCATCAAGGAGATCGCCCGCCGGGCCAGGGTGTCTATCGGTACGGTCGACCGCGTTATTCATAACCGCGTGGGCGTATCCGAAAAGACCAAGGAAAAAGTATTGCAGATCATCCGCGATCTCGATTACCAGCCCAATGTCATGGCCAGCCGGCTCGCCTCGGGCAAACAGATCAGGATCGCCACGCTGCTGCCCACCATTTCGGAAGAGACCAGCTTCTGGGAAGCCGCCTCGCAGGGCATTAAA
>JAKPBL010000148.1 GCA_029778965.1 Bacteroidota bacterium | reverse complement strand
TTCTCTTCTTCTACCACCGCATACTCTTCCCGGTATTCCAGCTTCCCTTCCGACAACTGGATGGCGCCGGCGATGCATTGCAGCAGGGTGCTTTTGCCCGATCCGTTTGGCCCGGTGATGGCATAGGCGGTGCCGCTGTTAAATTGCCGGGTGAAATGGCGGAAGATCCATTCCCTGTTGTACCGTTTGCCGGCATCAGATAGGGAGATCGTCATCACCGTTGCCTTTGGTAAAGCGTTTGATGATTCCGCGGCCGCTTTCGCGGATAAAGGTCAGTATCTCGTCGCGTTCGTCGGTAGCGGGCATTTCTTCTTCTATGTATTCTATCGCCTGGCTGGTGTTCATGCCTTTGTTGTACAAAACGCGGTAGATGTCGAGTATCTGGTTGATGGTCTCCACACTGAAGCCCCGGCGCTTGAGGCCGATGGAGTTGACCCCCGCATAGCTGAGGGGGGTGCGGCCGGCCTTGATATAGGGAGGAACATCTTTGCCCACCAGTGAGCCGCCACCCACAAAAGCGTGGGCGCCGATCTTTACGAACTGGTGCACGGCGCACATACCGGCCAGTATCGCCCAGTCGCCGATGATCACGTGGCCGGCCACCTGGGTATTGTTGCTCATGATGCAGTTGTCACCCACGATGCAATCGTGCGCGAGGTGGCAGTAGGCCTGTATCAGGCAGTTCTTACCGATCACGGTCCGGTCGCGGTCTTTGGTGCCGCGGTTCACGGTCACAAACTCGCGAATGGTGGTATTGTCGCCGATGAGCACCTGCGAGTATTCACCCTGGAATTTCAGGTCCTGCGGAATGGCGGCGATGACGGCACCGGGAAAGATGCGACAGTTCTTACCGATGCGGGCGCCTTCCATAATGGTGACATTACTGCCGATCCAGGTGCCTTCGCCAATCTCCACATCCTGGTGGATAACGGTAAAAGGGTCAACCTTCACATTGGTGGCAAGCCGGGCATTCGGGTGTATATAGGTATGTGGATGAATCATTTGACGTGCAAAAATAGGTGAATTGACCTATATGACGCCAAATACCTATCCGCGTTTTACCACCTGGGCCACCATATCGGCTTCGGCACACAGCTTATTCCCTACGTATACCGTTCCCCGCATTTCGCAGATACCCCGGCGGATGGGGGCTGCCAGCTCCATTTTCAGCAGCATGGTATCGCCCGGCACGATCTTCTGTTTGAACTTGCAATTGTCGATCTTAAGGAAATAGGTGTCGTACTCGGCCGGGGGCATGGTATTGATGGCGAGAATGCCACGGGTTTGTGCCAGTGCCTCGCATAATAATACACCCGGCATTACTGGGTTCCCGGGAAAATGCCCGGTGAAGAACGGTTCGTTAAAGGTTACGTTTTTCACGCCCACGATATAGGTATCGGTCAGTGCGATAATTTTATCTACCAGTAAAAAAGGGTAACGATGCGGCAGGGTACGCTCGATCTGCTGCGCCGTATAGATTGGCGGTTGGGTAGGGTCATATACCGGTACATCTTTCAGGTGCTTGTTCTTCTTGATGTACTGCTTGATCTTTTTGGCGAAAGCCACATTGGTGCTGTGACCCGGACGGTTGGCTATGATGCGCATTTTAACCGGGTAGCCGATCAGGGCCAGGTCTCCTACAATATCCAGCAATTTATGGCGGGCCGGTTCATTGGGATAACGCAGCTCCAGGTTGTTCAGGTAACCTTCGTGCTTTACCGCCATGTTTGCGCGGCCGAAGGTTTTGGCCAGTCGGCCCATCGCTTCTTCGGTAAGCGGCTTATCCACCACCACGATTGCATTATTGATATCGCCCCCCTTGATCAGGTTGTGTTCCAGCAGCATTTCCAGCTCGTGGAGAAAAACGAAGGTGCGGCAGGGGGAAATGTCTTTTACGAAATTGCGCATGTTCTTCAGCCCCGCATGCTGGGTGCCCAGCACGGGTGAATTGAAGTCGATCAGCGTGGTGATCTGGTAATCGAGCGAAGGCATGGCCACCATTTCCACGCGCTTGTGATCATCGTAGAGATGGATGTTCTCGTCGATGCTGTACCAGGCTTTGGCGGCGGGCTGTTCCTGCACTCCCGCTTCTTCTATCATTTCCACAAAGGGCTGCGAGCTGCCGTCCATGATGGGGGTTTCGGGCCCGTTGATCTCGATCAGGCAATTGTCGATGCCCATACCCACCAGGGCAGCCAGTACGTGTTCAACGGTGCTCACTTTGGCGCCATTGTCTTCGATGGTGGTGCCACGCGAGGTATCTGTAACCAGGTCGCAGTCGGCCTTGATAACGGGTTGGCCGGGCAGGTCAATGCGCTGGAACTGCAAGCCGAAGCCGGGACTGGCGGGCGTGAAGGTCATGTCGACTTTTACGCCGGTATGCAAACCGGTTCCTGAAATACTGATGGGAGCGCCTACTGTATGTTGCTTGTCGGGGTTGAATTTACTATCCATGCTTTTTTATAAATTGACTCTTTCTGCCATCAATTGCTTGACCAGCAGTTCCAGATCTTTCAATCGTTTTTCCATTTCCGGCAGGTTGCGGCTCACGGCCTGGCTGCGGAGCGCGCTGGTATAATCGAAGGCCGGTGACCCGGTCACGGCCGTATTGGGTTGCTTGATCGATTTGCTGACGCCGCTTTGTGCGTTGATCTTGATGCCGTCGGCGATGACGATATGGCCCACAATGCCCGCCTGCCCGCCGATCATTACATTGTTGCCGATTTTGGTGCTGCCGCTGACGCCCGCCTGCGCGGCGATCACGGTATTGTGGCCTACTTCTACGTTATGGGCTACCTGTATCAGGTTGTCGAGCTTAGCGCCGCTGCGGATAATGGTAGAGCCGATGGTGGCGCGGTCGATGGTGGCGTTGGCGCCTATTTCCACCCCGTCTTCCACCACTACGTTACCGATCTGCGGTACTTTCTTGAAGCTGCCGTCGGCCTGCGGCGCAAAGCCGAAACCGTCGCTGCCGATCACCGAACCGGCATGAATGGTTACGTTTTTACCCACTTTGCAGTCGTGGTAGATTTTTACGCCTGCATGTATAATGGTGCCGTCGCCAATCACCACGTTATTGCCGATAAAAGTATTGGGGAATATTTTGACATGGTTTCCGATCACCGCATTCTCGCCCACATATACAAAGGCGCCGATAAACACACCTTCGCCAAGGCTGGCGCCGGGAGCAATAAAACAGGGGTCCTGCCTGCCCACCAATTGCTGGGTCTTCAGCTCCTGGTATTTGCTGAGCAGGGTGGCGAAAGCCGAATAGGCATCGGGCACCCGTACCAGGGTAGCGTTCACTTTCTGCTTCAGTTCAAGGGCTTCATTCACGATCACCACCGACGCAGCGGTGCTATAGAGATAGTCTTCGTATTTGGGATTGGCCAGGAAAGACAACTGCCCTTTGCCCGCCTCCTCGATTTTGCCGAAAGAGCCGACCGACTGCTGAGGATCTCCCTCTACTTTCCCATTGATGAGCACGGCGATCTGCGCGGCGCTGAATTGCATACGAGTTTGATTTATATTGGCTTTAATGGAACCAGTCGGCTATTCTTTCCTGATTCAGGTAGCAAAAGTAGTATTTTTTGACAGGGCGGGATAAATTGTGCTGTATCAGGGCGTTGTCGACCGCAGAAATGTCTTTTACCGAACCGTCTTTAAAAAGAATCTGGATGCTTTCGTCGCGCGGGTTATAGGTGGTATTGACGGATTCGCCGCTGAAAACCAGGAAGGATGCATCTTCTTCGCTGAGACCGGTGCGCCGTACCAGCTCTTCGAGGCAGGCCTGCTGCTGACCGGGGTCTACCGGCGTTGAGGTTAGTTTCACTTTCAGCAGCTTGCGGTCGATGATCATGCGGCAGAGGGCGGACAATACCTGGTCGCCGTGCCGGCACCAGCATTTGATGGCAGCCAGTACATCGGTATCGTCGAGCTGGCAAAATTGCTCCAGGTCGGCATCGGGTTGGAACGGGCCGTTCAGGTGCAGGAAATAATCCAGCATGGGCGAGGGCGCTTTCACATCGACCCCGTCGCTGATCAGCAGGCGGGCGCGTTTGATGATCTTCACCAGCATTTTTTCTACGCAGAGAACCGTTTTGTGCAGGTACACCTGCCAGTACATCAGGCGCCGCGATACCAGGAATTTTTCGATCGAATAGATCGCTTTCTCCTCTACCAGCAGCTCACCATCACGTACCGCCAGCATTTTGAGAATACGGTCGTAACCGATCACGCCTTCCGATACCCCGGTATAAAAGCTGTCGCGCGTGAGGTAATCCATGCGGTCAACATCCAGTTGCCCCGATATGAGCTGGTGCAGAAAGGGTTTCTCATAGCTGCCTGTAAAAATGCGGATGGCCAGCGAAAGGCGGCCTTCTGCTTCGTGGTTCAGCCTTTCCATGATGGCGAGCGACAGTTCTTCATGGCTGATGCCTTCTATGAGGGTTTGCTCCAGCGCGTGCGAAAAAGGACCATGCCCTACATCATGGAGCAGGATGGCGATCTGCGCCGCCACTTCTTCTTCGGGCGATATCTCCACGTTCTTGTTGCGTAATTCGGCGATGGCATTCGTGATCAGGTGGTAAGCGCCCATCGAATGGTGCAGCCGGGTGTGAACGGCGCCGGGATATACCAGTTGAGCCAGCGCCATTTGCTGGATGCGGCGCAGGCGCTGGTAATAAGGATGGTCGATGACCCAGAGCACCAGTGGGTGGCTGATGGTAACAAAGCCATATACCGGGTCGTTCACTATTTTGCGGATACCGCTCATCGTACAATTGTTAAAATAGCAGAATTGTGCTGCGCAAAGCTACGAACCCACTACAGATAAATTACATTTGAATCTATGCCGATAGCCACCATACTCTGGGTTGACGACGAAATGGAGAGCCTCCGTTCGCAGAAACTGTTCCTGGAATCGAAAGGATATGCCGTTGAAACGCTTACGAACGGGTTTGATGCGATCGATTATATCAAGGAAAACATGGTTGACCTGGTGCTGCTCGATGAAACCATGCCGGGCATTACGGGACTGGAAACCCTGGCCAAGATCAAAGAGATCAACCAGCAGGTGCCGGTGGTGCTGGTCACCAAGAATGAAACGGAAAACCTGATGGACGAAGCCATCGGCTCGCAGATCAGCGATTACCTCATCAAGCCGGTGAACCCGAACCAGGTGTTGCTGAGCCTGAAGAAGATACTCGATAACCGTCGCCTGGTGGCCGAGAAAACCACTTCAGCTTACCAGCAGCAGTTTCGCAATCTCTTCATGGCGTTGAACAGCAATCCCGATTACAACGAGTGGATGGACATCTACAAGAAGCTGGTGTACTGGGAGCTGGAAATGGAAAAGAGCGATAGTCCCGAGATGCGCGAAGTACTGCAGTCGCAGAAGCAGGAAGCCAATACCGAATTCGGCAAGTTCATCAGTAAAAACTATTTGAAATGGGTGAACCCGAAATCAGACGAGTCGCCCATTATGTCGAACACGCTTTTCCGGTTTAAAGTGCTGCCGCATGCCGACCGTGAAACGCCGTTGTTTTTTATCCTGATCGACAACCTGCGCTTCGACCAGTGGAAAGCGATACAGCCCATATTCGCGGCCTATTTCAGGATACTGGAAGAAGATACGTTTTACAGCATTTTGCCCACGGCTACGCAATATGCGCGCAACGCGATCTTCGCGGGATTGATGCCGGCGGAGATCGAAAAGCAGTTTCCGCAGTTGTGGAAGAACGATGAGGAGGAGGGAGGCAAGAACCTGGAGGAAGAGCAGTTCTTCCGCGGGCAGTTGAAAAGGCTGAAGAAAGACGACCTGAAATTTTCGTATACCAAGGTGGTCAACCACCAGGCGGGCAACGACCTGGTGGCGAATATCCACAATATGATGGGCAATCACCTCAACGTTATCGTGTACAACTTCGTGGATATGTTAAGCCATGCGCGTACGGAGATGGAAGTGTTGAAAGAGCTGGCCAGCGATGAGATGAGTTACCGCAGTCTTACGGTGAGTTGGTTTGAGCATTCGCCTTTGTTCCAGGCGCTGAAAAAGATCGCCGATAAAAAGATCAACATCGTGCTGGCGACCGATCACGGATCGGTGCGCGTGAAAACGCCGCACAAAGTAGTGGGCGACAAGCAAACCACTACCAACCTGCGGTACAAGCATGGCCGCAACCTGGCGTACGAGGCGAAGGAAGTGCTGGCGGTGCGTGATCCGAAAGAGGCGGGGCTACCGGTGCCCACGGTGAACTCATCGTATATCTTCGCCAAAGAAGACGGCTATTTGTGTTACCCGAATAATTATAATCATTACGCGAACTATTACAGGAATAGTTTTCAGCATGGGGGCATTAGCCTGGAGGAGATGATTGTGCCGGTGATCAAGATGACGAGTAAGTGAGGGGATATGTATTAGTGCGGGCAGTTCTGTTTCACGCGTGGTATATGCCTGTTTCACGCAAAGACCGCAAAGGAGCAAAGACGCAAAGGAGTTACACGCCAGCCGTCGGATAAAACCGGCAAAGCGCTACACCCGGGGGAAAGGAGCAAGACCTGCGGTTAGTAAAAGATCAAAAGAGCGCTTTGAA
>JAKPBL010000143.1 GCA_029778965.1 Bacteroidota bacterium | reverse complement strand
ATAGTGCTTGACATTGGCGTGCAGCTCAATATCTGGCGTATCATTACAGGCTGCGGCATGCCGGCGCAAGACATCGCCAATAAAGTGGTGCCGGGGCTCGGCTGGTTATTGTCATTCCTGGTCTTTTTTGGCGGTGTGGCTTTTAACGTGGGTAACCTTGCAGGAACGGCCCTGGGGCTGGAGGTTATAACGGGCATGGATATTCGCATTGCCGTTCTGCTCAGCGCCGCTTTCGCTACCTGGCTGCTGGTGGCGCCCGATGCCACCAGGCTGATCGACCGGTCGGTATGGTGGATGGGCCTCGTGATGATCGGTTTAACCGCCTATGTAACAATCGTGTCGCGGCCGCCCCTCGGAGCCGCTTTATGGAGGAGCGTGTACCCGGAAAAAATGGACTGGAATGCGCTGATCACCATTGTAGGCGGCACGGTAGGCGGCTATATCTGTTTTGCCGGTGCGCACCGCCTGCTGGCGGCGGGGATAACGGGACCATCGACGGTAAAAGCAGTCAGCCGCTCGGCGGTCAGCGGCATATTTGCTGCTTCATCGATGCGTATTTTACTGTTTCTCGCCGCGCTGGGAGTAGTGAGCCAGGGATTTCTGCTGGAAAGCGGCAACCCCGCCGCCGATGTTTTCCGGAAAGCGGCGGGCAATCTTGGTTTTCGGTTGTTCGGCCTCGTTATGTGGTTGGCCGCTATCACGTCGGTGATAGGCTCGGCTTATACCAGCATCAGCTTTGTCAGGAACATACACCCCGCTGTAAGCCGGCACGAAAAATGGCTACTGGCGGGGTTCATCCTGTTGTCGGCTGCGATATTTCTGCTGGCGGGCCAGCCGGTGCGTCTACTGGTGCTGGCGGGCACGGTAAACGGGTTTATCCTGCCCATGGCGCTGCTGATCCTTCTCATTGCCGTATACAGCCGGAAAGTGCCGAACGGCTACCGGCATCCGCTATGGCTGGGCATCGCGGGCGTCGTAATAGCGTTGGCACTTTCTTCGATTGCGTTGAAATCGCTGTGGCACTGATCAGAGCAGGGTCGCTTCCGAACTGATCGCCGTATTCAGCAGCTTGGAGATCGGGCAGTTCTGTTCTGCATCTTTAACCGCTTCTGCAAACTGCTCCTTAGACATACCAGGCACTTTGCCCTTAACGGTCAGATGCGATTTGGTAACGGCGCCGTTTTCAAAAGTTATATCGCAGCGGGCTTCCAGCGATTCGGGTGTAAACTTCATTTCACCGATAACAAAGCTCAGCTTCATGGCAAAACAGCCGGCATGTGCCGCAGCAACCAGTTCTTCCGGATTGGTGCCGGTGCCATTTTCAAAACGCGAACTGAATGAATACTGTGTTTGGCTGAGCGTGCCGCTCTGGGTGCTGAGTTGTCCCTTACCTTCCTTACCTGAACCGTTCCAGACGGCTGTTGCATTGCGGATCATATACCAAGATTTTAAGATGAAAGAATGCGTATCAAAACTACGGCATTGTAGGTAACCACGAAGACTGTAAGTTTTCAGCCGGAAATCCAAATTTCCGATGCATTTTTAAGCATGGCAGGTTCTATCTGGGAACAATTTCTGACAGGTTTACGGCATACCACGCCGCTGGAGTTTATCGGTACCATCGCCGGCATCGCCAGCGTCTGGTTCAGCCGGAAAGAAAATATACTGGTGTACCCGGTGGGACTGGTGAACACCCTTATCTACACCTGGTTGAGCATCAAAGGACACCTCTATGGCGAAGCTTCGGTGAACATTTACTATACCGTGGTCAGCATTTACGGCTGGATGCTATGGGCGCGTCGTGGCGAAAACAAAGAGCACCAGCTTAAGATCAGCGCATCAAACCGGAAGGACTGGCTGCAACAATTACTGTTTTTTTTCGTTTTCTACGGCGTTCTCTTTTTCTGTCTCCGCTGGCTGAAAACCGCTTTCGCGCCAGAAGCGATTCCCTGGGCCGACGCCCTGGCCAGCGCCAGCGCCTATACCGGTATGTGGCTGATGGCCCGGAAAAAAATAGAGAGCTGGTACTGGTGGATCATCACAAACATGGCATCGATTCCCCTGTACTTTGTAAAGGGCTACGTGTTTACCAGCTTCCAGTTTGCGGTACTACTGGTGCTGGCCGTAGCGGGACTGCTTACCTGGATCAAAAAATACAAGGAACAGTAACTTGCAGCACTGTATGTTGAAGAAGATTGTTGTTGTCGGACCAGAATCGACCGGAAAAAGCACCTTGTGCCAGCAACTGGCAGACCACTACCAAACGAAGTGGTGCCCTGAATACGCCCGTGAATATTTGCTGCAGCACGGAAAAGAATACCGGCTTGACGACCTGCTGCAGATCGCCCGGGGCCAGCTCACGCTGGAAGACCGGTTTACCCGTGATATGGCCGAACAGCCGGCGGCCCATCCTTATCTTTTTATCGATACCGATATGCTGGTAATGAAAGTGTGGTCTGAATACGTTTTCGATACCTGCCATCCGTTCATTCTCGACCAGATCGCCACCCGGCAATATGACCTGTACCTGCTGTGTGATATTGATATACCCTGGGAACCCGATCCGCTGCGCGAATATCCCGACCTGGCTACGCGTGAACATTTGTTCCGTATGTATAAAGACAGCCTCGTAAACCAGCAAACGCCGTGGATAATAGTATCAGGCAATCGCGAAAACCGTTTGCGGCAGGCAACTGCGGCCATTCAAAAATATCTTTTGCCATGATTGCGGCTATCAAAAAAAACCCGCTGCGCTGGTTTTTTATAGCCTGGATAACACTGAATCTGTTCCAGGCATACAGCACTCAACTGCTCGACGATGAGGCCTATTATTGGGTCTATTCCCGCCAGCTCGACTGGGGTTATTTTGATCATCCGCCGATGATCGCCTTCCTGGTCAAACTGGGATACGCCATCTTTCCCAACGAGCTGGGCGTGCGGCTTTTTATGGTGATCCTGAACGGCATTACCCTGTGGCTGATCCATAAAATGCTTTTTGTTAAAGACGACCGGCTGTTCATGGCCCTGGCCGCTTCTATGGCGGTGCTGCAGATCGGCGGTGTGCTGGCGGTGCCCGACATACCGCTTACCTTTTTCACCGCCCTGTTCTTCTGGCAGTACAAGCAATTCCTCGAAAAGAACAGCCTGGTTTCGGCATTATGGCTGGGCCTCGTAATGGCACTGCTGCTTTACAGCAAATACCATGGCATACTCATCATTTTTTTTACTGTGCTGAGTTATCCGCGGCTGGCGCTGCAGGGCAAGGCCTGGCTGGCGGTCGGCACCGGCCTGTTGCTGTTCCTGCCGCACCTGTGGTGGCAGTACCAGCACGATTTCCCGTCGGTATGGTACCACCTGCGGGAAAGAAATGCACCGCAGTATCGGCTGGCCTTCACCATGGAATACCTGGGCGGGCAATTGCTGTTTGCCGGGCCGCTGATCGGCTGGCTGCTGTATTATGCCATTATTAAAGAAAAGACCCCCGACCGCTTTGGGCGCGCCCTGAAATACAGTAGCCTCGGCATTATTGTTTTCTTTGCCCTCAGCACCGTCAAAGGGCGGGTAGAGGCCAACTGGACGGCGCCCGTGCTGGTGCCGCTGCTGGTGCTGGCCCACCGCTGGTTGTCGCCGCGCGACCGCTTTTCGGTGTGGGTGTACCGCCTCTGCCTGCCGGTGCTGGCGCTTATATTCATTCTCCGGTTATACATGGCTGTTGATATACCCTCGCTCAACGAAACCTTTCGCGACGAGATGCACAATAACCCCGGCTGGGCTACAGCCATTAAAGAGAAGGCTGCAGGCAGGCCGGTGGTATTCACCAACAGCTACCAATACCCGTCGAAATACTGGTTTTATGCGGGTGATACGGCCTTCGGCCTGAACACGACCGCTTACCGGCGCAACCTGTATAATTTTTCTTCGCTCGAAGCGCAGTTCATGAACCGTACCGTGTACCTGGTAGAAACCTCTTCCCGCCGTGAAGGGGCCGACAGCATTTTTACGCCCAAAGGAATCTTCCGGGGAACCGGCATCCCCTCTTTTCAATCATGGTCGGGCATCAGGCTGCAGCCGCTGGCATCGCCGCTTCGCTTTGTTTCGGGAAAAAGACAAACCATAGCGCTTTCGAGCGATGAGCGCCTGCTGCAGCATCATTGCGTGCTCGATGTGTACAACGACGACAGCCTGCTGCAGCGCATTCCGCTTCGTCTGCAGCCGCTGGCTGCCGGGCACTATGAGGCCGAAATAACGATTGCCGCAGCGCCGGGAACGTATCGGGCAAAGCTGGGTATCGGCACCAGTGTTGCGGATCTGTACAGCCAGAACAGTCCTACCCTGGTGCTGGAGATCAGTCGATGATCTTGCTGATATCAGGGTCGTTGTCGAGGTTGTTCATTTGCCGTTGTATCTGGAAAGAGCGGCTGCTGACATAGCGACCTGCAGGCACGGCGATGAGCTTTTTCGGATTGGGCAAACAGGCGGCCAGGCGCGCCGCTTCGGCGCGGCTCAGTTTCGCAACGGGTTTTTTGAAATAGTGCCGCGCTGCCGCTTCAGCACCAAAAATTCCCGGTCCCGTTTCGATTACGTTCAGGTACACATCAAGAATCCTTTTTTTGCCCCAGATCTTTTCGATCATAAACGTGAAATAGCTTTCAAGGCCTTTGCGTAGCCAACTCCGGCCCTGCCAGAGAAATACGTTCTTGGCGGTTTGCTGGCTGATGGTGCTGGCGCCGTGAACACGGCCCGGTTTCCGCCGGTTGTATTCCATCGCTTTTTCGATGCTCTTCCAGTCGAACCCGCTGTGATCGGCGAACAACTGGTCTTCCGAAGCAATGACCGCCAGCCGCATGTTACGGGCTGTTTCGTCCCGGCTCACATAATCGCGCTTCAGCCCGTAACCGCCGAAGAGGGCGCCGAGCTGGGTCAGCGTAACGGGTGGATCTATCCATTTCAGCAAAATGATATATACAAATTGCGCGATGAACATTACCAGGAGCAGCTTTTTGCAAAATCGCCAGATGCGGGGAACGAGGCCTTTGGTTTTCATGATCGGGTTGCAATTTAAACGAATTGCCGGCCTAGCGCATCTTCATATACTGTATTATATATTCTTTCCCTTCCCGTATTTTTTTCCGGTGAATACGGTTCAGCACAAATCCCCCGCCCGCTACGCCAAGCGCAATGCCAAGTGACCGGAGGTTTTTCCCACTGGTAACGGGTTCATTGAAGTAAGCGCCATTGATGACGTTGAGCGCCGCATAACCCAGTCCGCCGATCATGAAAATAGCCCCGTTTTTCACATACGCGAACCCTGTTTTTCGTTTGGGAACGATGCTGAAGATATCGGTGTACCGCAGTTTGTGAACATAATAACCGACGGTATCGACCCGGGTAGTGCCCAGGCTGGTCATAAAGGTCTGGATATTCCATTGCCGCACGAATACCGAGTCGTCGCGGATATCTTCTATCCAGCCTTCGATACCGATGCCATTCTGTAATTTGAACGAGATCGGACTGCCTTTAAAATAGGTGCCCGCGTGCCGGCCATTGGGTTTTTTCATGAGCAGGTAATCGCCCATAACGATCTGCGCACCTGCTGAGGCGCTGCACAGGAGCAGCAATATGATCAGCCCGTTTTTCATGGGTCACACTTTATTTCCTAAAAAGGCCACACCCCAAAACAGCGCGAATCCGAAGCCGATGAGGATTAGTCCCGATATTTTGTTAACGACCGACAGGTTGTGCAAGGTCAGTTTGCGGCGCAGCTTGCCGGCCATCAGCACTTTTGCTATATCGGCCAGGATATTCACGAGGATGCAGGTGCTGAAGATAATGATACGATCGGTCAGGTTGTGGGTAGCTGAAAAGGCAGTGGCGTTGATAAGCCAGAAAAGAATGACGCTGGGATTGAGGGTATTGATCAGGAAGCCGCTGCTGAAGATTTTCGCCACGTCGGTTTTGCTGAACGTTGCATCTGCAAGGTTGTCGGCCGCGAGCTTTACCTTTTTCAGGAAGAGGTAATAGATGCCCATACAAATAAGAAAAACGCTGCCGACATAGCCGATGGTGCGCTGGTATTGCAGCAGGGCCTTTACCCATTCGGAAAAGGCATTGCTCAGCACCACGAGAATGATATCGCTTACCCACACACCGGCTACGAAGCTGAGTCCGCCTTCCCGGCCATTGTTAAGGCTTTGTTTAATGATGGTAAAGATAACGGGGCCCACCGATAAGGCGAGGATGCTTCCCAGGGCCAGTCCTTTCAATAATGCTTCTGTCATACGTTTACCGCAGCGTAAAAATAATGATTAACAGCGCATCACAGATTTCAATTAATTTCATGGCATGTTGCGCAAAGCCATCGATGAAACGATCAGGAAGCCCGGCCAACGATATTTCCGCTACCTGGGGCTCGACGCCCTTTTCGGCGCGGGCCGAACCAAAGAGATCCTGAGCGTGAACCCCACTGTTGCGCCGGTTCGCGAAGAGGCCAGTGAGGTCAGGATACATGTTTTCGACTACGATCCGCAATCGCTTGATGAATACAGCTTCGACCGGGTGCAGGACTGTTTCCATTTTCACCAGGGCAGCCGGATAAGCTGGATCAATGTCGACGGGCTGCGCAAGGCCGATGTGGAAGCCATCTGTAATCATTACCAGGTGCACCCGCTGCTGATCGAAGACATCCTCAGCATGGGCCAGCGCCCCAAAATGGATGAGGTGGAAGGCGTTCTGTTCTGCCTGCTGAACATGCTTTATTTTAACGACCGGCAAGGCACGGTAGAGCAGGAGCAGATCAGTATTGTGCTGGGCAGGGATTTCGTGATCAGCTTCCAGGAAGACCCTTCGCGCGACGTGTTCAACCCGCTGCGCGACCGGCTGCGGATGCAAAACTCCAAGATCAGGCAGCGTACGGCCGATTATCTCTGCTATACCATGCTTGACCTGATCGTCGATAATTATTTCCTGGTGATGGAGAAGCTGGGTGAGCGGATCGAGGAACTGGAAGAGCAGGTGATCAGGGGCAGCAATAACCGGTCGCTGGCGCGGATCAGCACACTGCGAAAGGAACAAATCGTGCTAAAGCGGAACATTGCACCGGTCCGCGACCTGGTGGCAGGGATCATTCGCAGCGAAAGCGACCTGCTCGACGATCGCACCACCAAGTATTTCAAAGACATCCACGACCATATCATGCAGGCTTATGACCTCAGCGAGAACTACCGCGATATCATGGTGAACATGCAGGACCTGTATATCAACAACGTGAACCTGAAAATGAACGAGGTAATGAAAGTAATGGCCATCGTGACCTGCCTGATGGCGCCGGCCACGGTGATCGGCGGCATCTTCGGAATGAACTTTGACAAGATACCTTACCTGCACAACGATTACGGGTTTTTTATTGCAGTAGGCGCGATGCTGCTGATACCGGTTTATATGTTGTGGGTTTTCCGGAAGAAGGGCTGGTTTTGATATTGGCAGGCGCCGCACGCATTTCGTAGGGACGGTTAAACGCCTCCTGCGATACTTTGAATAGCGCTGCCAGTTTGCGGATTATTTCTTTGGAAAATCCTTTCTTATAATGGGTGATGTCAGAAATCAGCCCGGGACTTACATCCAGTTTAGCCGCCAGCTCAATAGATTTTAACTGGTGCTCTTTCATAAACGACAACAATAGCGCTACAGGATCAAGCGTATTAAATACATTGTGCTCGGCGTCATATTTCTCAATCAGCACGGTCAGCAACTCTATTTCATCCATCATGCTTTTGGTTTTCCGCTTATTGGAAAAATCAAGGTCATGAAGAATACGGCAATAAGAATTGTATTGCTTTTCTGTTTTAATGACAGTATATTTTAACGCTTCCATATATAGCTGTTTTTAATAGTCAAACACGAAATATTGCTCTCCACGCTTGCAAAGCTTATCGTAAGCGGCATGTGTACCAACCCAGCACACATATAACCTTACCGTAGCACCTGCAAACGCATATTTACAAATCATCCTAAAGTTGTTGCCCCCGATATCAAACACCACCCGACAACAACCGTTTCCCAGCAAATCGGCCGACGGGAAAGTTGCTTTTATGTCGCCGGGCTTCTGCCAATCTGCCCGTTTTACCTTTGTTAACCATTCTTCAAAGGGGCTTTTGCTACCGGCATTTACCAGGGCAAAACTCCTCATGGTTGCCTCTTTAATCAAATGAACTCTCATACAAAGATACTACTTTTTCCAGAAATATTCACCTTTCGTGAAATTTTTTCTCATTTTGTGAATTGTCCCAACTGGGGCAGAAATCTCCGACCGGCATGACGCCCGCTGCTCCGGCCATTGTGGACGCAACGGCCTGTTTCCAAGCGCAACAAATCAATAAAACTTTGCTGAAATAAAATACCGTGAAAACACCGATTGTTTTTCAAAGCCGGAGGCAATCGTACCACGCGCTGCCTGTGTCAATCACGCAACTCAAAGCGTTTTTGTATAGAACAAGTCATACTCGCGCATCCACCCGTTTTTCTCATAAAGTGCCTGTGCGATGCCGTTAGTTGCACCCGTTTGAAGCAGCAGCCATTTCGCCTG
>JAKPBL010000127.1 GCA_029778965.1 Bacteroidota bacterium | reverse complement strand
CAAATTCGGGCTGCCCCGTGCACGTTCGTTTGATGCGCCGCGGCACCTGACCTACAGCCTGCAAAATGAATCGGCCGATATCCGCGCCGCGAACATCAGCATGCACGACGGCGGTTATGTATTCGACCTGGTGTTGCCCGATACGGTGATCAGCGGGATTTCGCTGAACATGGGCGGGTTGCATAATGTGGAGAACGCCGTGGTGGCCATTTCTATAGCCCACCAGTTGGGCATAGACACTGCCGCCATCAAAAATGCCGTGGCGGGCTTCAAAGGCGTGAAACGACGGTTCGAATACGTATACAAGCAGCAGCAACTGGTGTATATCGACGACTATGCCCATCATCCTGAAGAACTGAAGGCGTTGCTGAAGGGCGCACGCACGCTGTTTCCGCAACGAAAATGCTGCCTTGTATTCCAGCCGCATCTCTTCAGCCGTACGCGCGACCTGGCCGATGCTTTTGCAGAAAGCCTCGACCTGGCCGACGAAGTGATCCTGTTACCGATCTACCCCGCGCGTGAGCTGCCGATACCCGGCATAACCAGCCAGGTACTGCTCGATAAGCTCCGGGTGGAAGAAAAACAAGTATTCGATAAGCAGGCCGTATTGTCGTACCTCGAAAACAGTTACCTGCCCTCCCTGCGCCCCGATTTTCCCGGGCTGCTGATCACGGCCGGGGCGGGCGACATCGATACATTGGTAAAACCCATTGCTGAACTGATCCGGAAAAAATGGTAACCGCACCCAAACATACCAGGAAGATCATGCTCACCCTCTTCTGGCTGTTACTGGCCGCAGGGGTGACCGCGGCACTGGCGGCGGCGATTCGCAAGAGCAATGCCAGCCTCTGCGAAAAAGTGGAGATCAGTATAAAAGGAGAAGGAACGCATTTCCTGGCAAAGACCGATATCTGGAGTATGATGGGCAGCAGCGGACCGAAAGATTTTACAAGCAAGCCCGTTGCGTCGATTAACCTCAGCGCGCTGGAGAACAAGCTTCGTGGCAATACCTGGGTAAAGGGTGCGGAAGTGTATATCGATAAAGAAGGCACGCTGCGGGTACTGGTCACCGAAAGAACGCCCATCGCCCGGCTCTTCACTACACAAGGCGGCTCTTTTTATCTCGACGACGAAGGGAAATACCTGCCCCTTGGTTCGGGCAAGCCGGCGATGCGCCTGCCGGTTTTCACTGGTATGCCTGAAAAAATCAAGGCCAATAGTGCAACCGACAGCAGCCTGCTGCAGGGGGTAAAAGCCATCAGTAACGTGCTGCAGACAGATTCGCTCTGGAAGGCGCAGATCGTGCAGGTTGACCTGGGAAGCGACAGGAACTTCGATATGGTTCCGCTGGTGGGAAACCACCTGATCCATTTCGGCAATGGTGATCATGTGCAGGAGAAGTTTGAACGGCTCGCCATTTTTTACCGGAAAGTGCTTGCCAACACCGGGTTCGATTATTACCGGTCGATCAGTGTGCAATATGCCGGTCAGGTAGTGGGCGAAAAGCGTCAGCCAATATCCACATCCGTGGATAAAAAAATATATATAACAACTGTTGCTAATTCACCTTTGGCGGTTAATAGCAGCAGCAGAAACAACTAAAAATAAACCCTGTTTATGAACCACGAACAACCCATTATTGTCGGCCTTGACATCGGTACTACCAAGATTGCTGCTATTGCGGGTAGGAAAAATGAGTATGGGAAACTGGAGATCCTCGGGTTCGGTCGCGCCAACAGCAACGGCGTAAAACACGGCCAGGTGCTCAACATCGATGAAACCATCAAAGCGATTGCCAGTGCCCTCGAAAATTGTTATGCGTCCAATCCCAATCTCGAGATCAGCGAAGTGTATGTAGGTATTGCGGGCCATCACATCAAGAGTCTGCAAACGCGCGGCGATATTGTTCGCCAGAACACCGAAGAAGAAATATCGCAGCGCGAGATCGACCAGTTGATCGCCGACCAGTATAAGACCTATATCCCGGCAGGCGACCAGATCATCGACGTGATACCGCAGGAGTTTACGGTAGACAACTTCCAGAACATTCCCAATCCCATCGGTTATGGCGGTGTGAAAGTAGGCGCCAATTTCCACATCATCACCGGCGATAAAAATGCCATTCGCAACATCAACCGTGCGGTAGAGAAGAGCGGGTTGCATACCAAAGACATGGTGCTGCAGCCGCTTGCCTCGTCGGCCGCCGTTATGGGGCAGGAAGACATCGAAGCCGGCGTAGCCATTGTGGATATCGGCGGCGGCACCACCGACCTGGCGGTGTTTTATGAAGGCATTTTGAAGCATACCGCGGTGATCCCCTTCGGCGGAGAGAACATCACCAACGATATCAAAACCGGGCTGGGCGTATTGAAAACCCAGGCCGAGCAGATGAAAGTGCAATTCGGATCGGCGCTGTCGAACGAAGCCAAGGCCAATGCCTTTATAACGATACCGGGTATGCGCGGATTGCCGCCCAAGGAGATCAGCGTAAAGAACCTGGCCAATATCATCCAGGCCCGCATGAGCGAGATCATGGATTTCGTGACCTATCACCTCAAGCAGGTAGGCATGGACAACCGCATGCTGAACGGCGGCATCGTGCTGACCGGCGGCGGCTCGCAACTGCGTCACCTGATTCAACTCACCGAATACGTAACCGGGCTGAATGCCCGTATCGGATACCCCAATGAACACCTTGCTGCCGGGCATATCGACGAGCTGACCAAGCCGGTGTATGCGACCTGTATCGGGCTTATCCTGAAAGGATACGACGATTACGAGCGCAACCGCAAACAGTTCGACCGTGGCTTCCGGCCCGTAGAGATCCCCAGAGAGCTGAAAGCAACGCCTGCTGCCGATACAAAAGCCGTTGCCGGAAAAGAAGAAGAAAGTTCCGTGTCTGTAAAAGACCGGCAGGCGACCTTGAGCGTAGGCCGGTTCTGGAGCAAATTCAAAGACAACCTGATCGACCTGTTCAAGGAGGAGGAAGACCAGCATCTCTAGGCACTTCACCAACCCATTATTCTAAAAAAACAGCAAGAAGTTATGATCCACTTTGATCTACCGAAAGAGAAATCATCTATCATTAAAGTGATCGGTGTAGGCGGCGGGGGCAGCAATGCTGTCAATCACATGTTCAGTCAAAGTATTGACGGGGTGAATTTTATCATTTGTAATACCGATGCACAGGCCATTGCGCAGAGCCAGGTGCCGAACAAGATACAACTGGGGCCGCACCTGACCCAGGGACTGGGTGCGGGCGCCAATCCTTCCATCGGCAAGCAGGCCACCGAAGAAAGCCTGGAAGAGATCAAACGCATTTTGGAAGTAAATACCAAGATGGCCTTTATCACCGCCGGCATGGGCGGCGGTACGGGTACCGGCGGCGCGCCCATCATTGCGCGGATCTGTAAAGACCTCGGCGTGCTTACCGTCGGCATCGTTACCACGCCCTTCGGCTATGAGGGCCGCAAGCGCCAGTTGCAGGCCGAAGAGGGCATCCTGCAACTGAAGCAGAATGTGGACACCCTGCTGGTGATCAGCAACGACAAGCTGCGCCACCAGTACGGCAACCTGAAAATGAAAGACGCTTTTGCGAAAGCAGATAACGTGCTGGCTACCGCCGCCAAATGCATCACCGATGTGATCAGCAGCACCGGCCAGATCAACGTCGATTTTGCCGATGTGTGCACGGTAAT
>JAKPBL010000090.1 GCA_029778965.1 Bacteroidota bacterium | reverse complement strand
CTGTTGCCGCTGTACCAGGCATAGTCGCCCAGCGCTTTTTCATCGTCGCCGAAAAAATAGGCGGTGGTGCTGCCGGCGCGGCAGGCATATTCCCATTCGGCTTCGGTAGGCAGCCGGTAAAAGACGCCCGTTTTTTCATACAACCAACGGCAATACATAAGCGCTGCGTACTGCGAGAGGCTTTGCACGGGGTAACCGCCTTCCTTGCCCATACCCAGGCTGAAGTCGATGTACTGCGGGCTCGGCCGGGTAACGGCATCGGTGGTTACATTCTGCGAAACGGAAGGATCGTTGGCAAACGCATCAAAGGCGTCGCGGCTGGTTTCACAGGCCGCCATCCAGAAAGGGCCGATCTGCAGGGTGCGGGCGGGTTCCTCATCTGCCCGGCGGTTTTTTTCGGTGGCCGCACTGCCCAGCGTAAACCGGCCGGCGGGAATAGGCACCAGCCTGAATTGAAGCCCGGTACCGGGTACAGTTTGCATATAAGATTCAAACACCGCGTCGGGGGTTTGGGCAGGCAGAAAGCCGGGCAGCAGCAAGCCTGCCAGGAGGGCGGCATATTTCATCGACAACAGCACATTTGGGTGATTAAAAATAAGGCATTCAGTGCATCGAACCCGTGGCTTTATTTGGCTACATTTATCAAAATACTACCAACGATATGCGGAGACGTTCTTTTGTTCAACAATCGCTGCTGGCCGGCGGCTCCCTGCTGGGCGGCAACATGGCCATGGCGGCGGGTCGCCGCGCGGAAGATATGGCCGATAAGCCCTTTAACCTGAACTATGGCTTTCATGAAGGGATGTTTCGCAACCATGCCGGCGATAATTTCATCGACCAGATCAGGTTTGGCCATAGCATGGGCTTCCGCGCCATCGAAGACAACGGCATGATGGCCCGTTCGGCGGATGAGCAGAAAAAAATTGGTGAAACGCTGGCGAAACTGGGAATGACCATGGGCGTATTTGTAATTACTTCCGACAACTGGCACTGGAAGATGTCGCTCACTACCGGTAAGCAGGAGTTTACCGACCGGATGATACGCGATTGCAAGGAAGCGGTGGAAGTAGCCAAACGCTGCGGCGCCAAATGGGTAACCGTAGTGCCCGGCAACTTCGACCGCAGCCTGTCGCTCGAATACCAAACCGTCAACGTGGTCAATGCCCTGCGCAAAGCGGCCGCCATACTGGAACCTGCGGGGCTTGTAATGGTGCTGGAAGCCCTGAGCGATAACCCCGATCTTTTCCTGCGGCATACCGACCAGGCTTTTGCGGTCTGCCAGGCGGTGAAGAGCCCCTCGTGCAAGTTCTTGTATGACATGTACCACATGCAGCGCAATGAAGGAGATATCATCGCGAACATCGATCGTGTGTGGACAGAGACGCCTTATTTCCAGATCGGCGATAACCCGGGTCGTAACGAACCCGGCACGGGCGAAATGAACTACCGGAATATTTTTAAACACATTCACGCCAAAGGCTATACCGGTGTAATGGGTATGGAGCACGGCATTTCCATCAAGGGCAAAGAGGGTGAGCTGGCGCTGATCAGGGCTTACCGCGACGCCGATAATTTTCTCTAAACCACCTATGCAGCCATTTTCTTTTTACAGCGCCCGGGTTCGGGTATGTATGGCCGTTAGCCTGTTGATGTGCGGCCTGGCAACAGCGCGGGCGCAGGGATTTGCCGATACGGCCACGCAGATCGACCGGCTTTTCGCCCGGTGGAACAGGACCAACGGTCCTGGCGCTTCGATCGAGATCAGCCGCAACGGGCAGCTTCTTTATCGCTGGCACGGCGGTATGGCCGATCTTGAGCATAGGGTAGCGATCGACAGCAACAGTCTTTTCGAGGCAGGATCGGTTTCGAAACAGTTTACAGCGGCGGCGGTATTGTTGCTGGTTGAACAGGGGGCTGTTTCGCTGCAGGACGATATACGCCGGTATTTCCCTGAGCTGCCTGATTACGGCCGGCCGGTCAGGATATATCATTTGCTGCACCATACCAGCGGATTGCGCGACTGGGGATCGGTGGCTTCGGTGGAAGGCTGGGGGCGGGGCTCACGGGCACATACAAACGAAGATGCGCTGGCCATTATCGCGCGGCAGCGCGCACTCAACAATGTGCCGGGCGCCGAATACATCTACAGCAACAGTAATTTCAACCTGATGGCCCTGCTGGTGGAACGGGTTACAAGAACCAGCTTCGCCTCCTTTTGCCGGCAGCAGCTTTTTGCCAAGGCCGGTATGCCGCTCACACGCTGGCGCAACCGGTACCGCGAGGTGGTGCCTGACAGGACCATCGCTTACCAGGCGCAAATGCCGCTGGGCTGGCAGATGGACATGCCTTTTGAAGATGCACATGGTAACGGCGGTTTGCTGACTACCCCGTCGGAACTGGCGCACTGGGCCTGGCTCACCGGCACCGGCGCATTCAGGGGCGCGGGCTTCCGCGACAGGCAGTGGGAGAAAGGCCGCCT
>JAKPBL010000062.1 GCA_029778965.1 Bacteroidota bacterium | reverse complement strand
TATTATTTTTCCGCTGATCCTGTTTCCCTACATGACCCGAACGCTGGGCCCTGCTGGTTACGGCGTATTGGGTTATTATGAATCGCTGCTTTCCGTGGTGGTGGTATGGGCTGCTTTCGGTGTTCCTTATTACGGGCTGCGGCTGCTGAGCAAGGTAAGCATCGGCGATGCCAACCAGTCGAACGCCGTTCTTCACCTGCTGCTGATCAACAGTTGCATGGCCATGGCCGGCCTGGCCGCTTATTTCCTGTATGTGCTGAGCAAACCGGTGCAGATCGGGAACTGGCAGATAACGGCGCTGTACGGGTTTATCATTTTGGTGTATATGTTTCATGCCGACTGGTATTTTCAGTCGCAGGAGCAATATGCTTTTCTCGTTAAACGTACTTTCTTTCTCCGGCTCTATGTGCTGATCAGCTCCGTGCTGCTGGTGCGCAGCGAGCAGCACCTGGTGCGTTATGTAGTGATCAGCGCCATCAACTATGCATTGATCGCTTTGTCGGCCGCTTGGCAGATGCGCACTTTGTTCCGTTATTGGCGCTGGGACCCGGCGCTCTTCAAAAAATTACTGAAAGCGCTTTGGCCCTTTGCCTTGCTGGGCTTGCTGGGCGCCGTTTATATTTCGCTCGATACCATTTTGCTGGCTCGCCTGGGTAAGGTAACCGCGCTGGGGCACTACAGCGTGGCAGCCAAGATCGTCCGGTTGGGATTGAATGTTTTTGTAGCCGCTTCCATTGTTTTTTTCGTACGGTTGTTCAGAACCGAGGTCGACCGGTCGCTGCAGGCCGACAGCCTGCTGCTCAGCATTCATCTCAGCATTCCCATTGGGGCGCTGCTTTTCTTTTTTGCCGAGCCGGTATTGCTTTTTGTATCGGGTGATCACTACCTGCCCGCCGTGCCGCTGCTGCAATGGTTTTCGCTGCTGTGGCTGATCGTGCCCTTTCACGACTTCTTCAATATACAGGTGCTGATGGTGCATCACCGTGAAAAGACTTTGGTGTACCTGTACGGCGCCGCCTGTCTGCTGTCGCTGGTGCTTAACCTGGTGCTGGTGCCCTATTGGTTTACCCTCGGGGCCGTGTGGGCCATACTGGTTACCGAATTGGGGGTGCTGGTGGCTGGCATACTGTTATCGAGAAAGTATTTCATACTCAGTCGCGGTATCTGGCTGCAACTGCTTTCATGCCTGGCTGCTTTCCCCGTAGCTGCCCTGGTAAGATATGCTTTGCAGGGATATGCACTTGCCCCCCTGCCCGAATTGCTGGCAGGTGTTTCGGCCAGCCTGCTGCTGTATGCATTACTGCAATGGGTGGTATTCAGGAACGGCTTCTGGCGGAAGCTGGCGCAAGCCGCTAATCGTCGAGCTTAAGCACAGCCAGGAAGGCTTCCTGCGGTACTTCCACCGCGCCGATCTGGCGCATTCTTTTCTTGCCTTCCTTCTGTTTTTCGAGCAGCTTTCTCTTGCGGCTGATATCACCGCCATAACACTTGGCTGTGACGTCTTTGCGCATGGCCGAGATGTTTTCGCGCGCAACAATCTTGGCGCCGATAGCGGCCTGTATGGCGATGAGGAATTGCTGGCGTGGTAGCAGCTCTTTTAATTTTTCGCAGAGCTTGCGGCCGAAATCATTGGCACGGCTGCGGTGGATCAGGGCGCTCAGCGCATCGACTTTTTCCGCGTTCAGCAGGATGTCCATCTTAACGATGTCGGCATCGCGGTACCCGATGGGATGGTAATCGAACGATGCATATCCGCGCGTCTGACTTTTCAGCTTGTCGTAAAAATCGAATACGATTTCGGTCAGCGGCATTTCGAATATCAACTCCACGCGTGTCTGGGTAAGATAGCTCTGGTTGATAAGAATGCCCCGCTTGCCGAGGCAAAGCGTCATGATATTGCCAATGTATTCGGGCTTGGTGATGATCTGTGCTTTGATAAAAGGCTCTTCAATGCGATCGATCCTGCTGGGATCGGGCATTTCGGTGGGGTTGTTCACCAGTACGCGTTCGCCTTTGCTGGTATAGGCCACAAAGCTTACGTTGGGAACCGTGGTGATAACCGTTTGGTTGAACTCGCGTTCCAGCCTTTCCTGGATGATCTCCATGTGCAGCATGCCGAGAAAGCCGCAACGGAAACCGAAACCCAGCGCCTGAGATGTTTCGAGTTCATAGGTAAGCGATGCATCGTTCAGTTGCAGCTTGTCCATGCAGTCGCGCAATTCTTCGAAAGCATCGGTCTCCACCGGGAAAATACCGGCAAACACCATGGGCTTTACCTCCTCGAATCCTTTGATCACTTCCCGGGTGGGGTGTGCCGCCAGCGTAATGGTATCACCCACTTTTACTTCTTTGGCGTTCTTGATACCGGTGATCACATAACCCACATCGCCTGCAGCCACTTCGCTTGTTTCGGTCATTTTCAGTTTGAGAATGCCGACCTCGTCGGCCTGGTATTCCTGTCCCGTGGAAACGAATTTGATCTTGTCACCTTTGCGGATCTTTCCGTTCATGATACGGTAGTACACGATAATGCCGCGGAAGTTGTTGAAAACACTGTCGAAGATCAGCGCCTGCAACGGCTCTTCACTGTTGCCGACGGGTGCGGGTATTCGCTCTACGATGGCTTCGAGTATTTTGTCGACACCCAGGCCCGTGCGACCGCTCGCCAGCAGGATGTCTTCCGGCTTGCAGCCGATAAGATCCACGATCTGGTCTTTCACTTCTTCGATCATGGCGCCGTCCATATCGATCTTGTTGATCACGGGAATGATCTCCAGGTCGTTGTCGATGGCCAGGTATAAATTGGAAATGGTTTGCGCCTGGATGCCCTGGGCGGCGTCAACCACCAGCAGTGCGCCTTCGCAGGCGGCGAGGGCCCGGCTCACTTCATAGCTGAAGTCCACGTGTCCCGGTGTATCGATGAGGTTGAGGGTGTATTGCTGTTTATCGGTGTATTGGTAATTGATCTGGATGGCGTGGCTCTTGATGGTGATCCCTTTCTCCCTTTCCAGGTCCATGTCGTCGAGTACCTGGTCCATCATTTCCCGCTCGCTGATGGTATTGGTGGTTTGGAGGAGCCGGTCGGCCAGGGTGCTTTTTCCGTGGTCAATATGGGCGATGATGCAAAAATTCCGGATATGCTTCATTAAATGCGCTTAAATGCGGTGCAAAAGTAACCAAAAAAAGGCTAGTTTCGCAGCAAAGACTCCTCTGATCATGGACTTACAACAGCAGTTTGAAGAAGCGGTTTCCGATAGCAAATCTTTGAGCGAAAAACCCAGCAACGAAACCCTGCTGCAACTTTATTCCTTGTACAAACAGGCGACGGAAGGCGATGTAAACGGCGATGCGCCCAATATGTTTGATTTTGTGGCCAAAGCCAAATACGAGGCCTGGTCGGCACAAAAAGGAAAAAGCAAAAACACCGCCCAGGAAGAATACATACAACTGGTGCAGAAACTCAAAAACTGAATGATTGCAGGGCCTGCAATAGCTGCCTGCCCCCGGCGAGCACCAGCGCTTCCCGGCGAACATTAGCTGCTACCCGTTCATATTCTTCTGCCGGTATGCTTTCGATTCGCCCCGGCATATCGCCCAGGCGCTCTATTGCCCATCCCAGTTCCTTTTCAAGAACATAAGCTGCCGAACCGGCTTTTGCATACACGAATATGGGTAAGCCGGCCAGCAGGTAGAGAGATACCTTGTGGTGAAAAATATACGGCATATAGCTGCCGAAAACGCCGCCCGCACCTTCTGTGCTGTCGCCATCCCATACCAGCCCGAAGCTGCCTTCGGCCACTGCAGGCAGTGTGTGCGGGGCATATACGCCTTTCCAGCTAACATTCGATCCGTTGGCTGCCGCCTCACCGCCTTTGCCATAGAGCAGGAACGATATACCGGCAATTTCCCCCAGGCCATATATGAACCGGCTTTTTTCGAGGTTGCCTGAATAGTTTACGACGGGCATCTTTTTTCTCGGTGTAAGGTTTGCCGGCGCCAGGTAGTCGAATGGCCCCAGCCTGG
>JAKPBL010000051.1 GCA_029778965.1 Bacteroidota bacterium | reverse complement strand
GCATGCAAATCGACTACCACCTGTTCGATCTCGGCAACAGGAAATCATTTGAAAAGCAATGCAAACAAATATTGCAGAAAAAGCCTGACGGCATTCTGCTTGCTCCGTCGTTCACAGCAGAAGCAACCGATTTTACCAGGCAATGTGATGAGGCCGGTATTCCGTATGTGCTGATCGATTCAACCCTTGCCGGCCACCATGCACTGTGTTATGTCGGCCCACATTTATTTCGCAGCGGTTATTTATGCGCGCAGCTCATCCAGTTTTACCTCCGGGGCAGCGGCACTATTGTACTGGTGAATATCTCGGCGGTACCTGGCGAATGGAGCTCTTTTTCACAAATCAACGAAGGATTCATCGCTTACCACCGGTATTACAGTCTTGGTAACGAAATCGTGCAACTGAACATACCGTCGATAGATTCAACAACGGCGCAGCAGCAACTGGACCAGATATTCGAGCAGCAGGCTGTCGGGGCTGTCTTTGTGACAAATTCCCGCGTATTCACTGTTGCCAGCTACCTGGAGCAAAAGGGCCATAGCGATATATTCCTGGCCGGATATGATTTTCTGCCCAGGAATATCGACTACCTGAAAAAAAACACCATAGACCTGCTGTTGTGTCACCGTCCGGGCGCCCAGGGTTATCTGGGTTTGCTGAAACTATACCAGCATACGGTGCTCAGAAAGGAGGCAGATCCTATCCTCTATATGCCCATCGATATAATAACGCGCGAAAACCATGCTTTTTACAATGATCATATCGGGGGCTGATATGTTTTGCCTTTTGACTTTTTACTGTTGACTTTTCGCTTATTTTTACCGCCGAACAAACCACCCACTATGTTACTCAAATCCATCGCAGACGCCCTGAACAAGCAGGTTCAAATGGAAGCCGAATCATCGCAAGCCTATCTCGCCATGGCTTCATGGGCCGATATCCAGCCCGGCCTTGAAGGCGTTGCCGGTTTCTTTTACCAACAATCAGACGAAGAGCGTGTGCATATGCTGAAGCTGATCACCTTCATCAACGAACGGGGTGGTTTCGGTGTAGTACCTCCGCTGGAGCAACCCATTCTTACTTTCACCAGCCTGAAAAGCTGTTTCAGCGAATTCCTTAAACATGAGCTGAAAGTGAGCGACAGCATCAACGACATCGTCCACCTGGCATTGGCTGAAAAAGACTACGCCACGCATAATTTCCTGCAATGGTATGTAACCGAGCAAATGGAAGAAGAACGCCTGGCCCGCACCCTCAATGAAAAGCTGGAGCTGATCGGTGAAGACAAGAGCGGCCTTTACCTGTTCGACCGCGACATCAATAATTACCGCGGTACAGAAGGGAAAAAGAAATGATCAGCGTAAGAGCAGCTCGCAGGGCTTGATGCCGGTGTGCTTCTTGAACGCCGTACTGAAATGGGAAATAGAGCTGTAACCGAGCAGCAGCGAAACCTCGGTTACGCTCAGCCCTTTCTCATACAACAGGTAACGCGCGTGCTCCATGCGCTGTACCTGGTAGAAGTCAAAAACCGTGGTGCCGTACATCTCCTTGAAACCTTTTTTCAGGTAACATTCATTGATGGCTACTTTCCGGCTGAGCTCCTTGATCGTGATCGGTTCGCCGATGTGCTGTAACAATACCTCCCGCGCTTTTTCAATCTTTTCGCGGTCTGAATCATTCGCCAGGAATTTACAGCTAAATACCATTTCCTCCCGCTCCCCTACCATGCATTCCAGGCTGTACAGCAGCAGCATCTGCATCTGCGCGTTGAGGAAAATATTTTCCATCGAACCCGAATAGGGATGGTTCAGCAGGGTGTCAAGCACCGACCGGGTGCGGTTGCACAACTGGATGGCCTTGGAAAACGAAGCAGGATGCTTGAAACGAACCACATCATCGGTATGGTTCTTATTCTTGCCCGCGGGCGCATTGAACTGGGAAAGATGCGTGGGGCTAAATACAAAACGCAGCACATCGATGCTCGCCTGCTTGTTCGAGCAGCTAAGCCCTTCGTTGTACTTGCAATGCCGGCAGGCCGTTTCCTTTTCCTGGCAATAAACATTGCCCGTAAGGCAGAAACGCAGCTCCAGGTAATTGTTTTTGTGCTTTGCGCCCTCCCGGTTGTACACCAACATGCCGACGTCTTCAACGCCCCATTGGGGCATTTTCCGGTAACGGTAGATGGTATATTGTACAGAACCGGGAATGCTTTGGCTACGCTCGTGCAATAACTCCAATTCATTATACATAACCGGCTCTTTACGAGCCAATTCCAGTATTTCAGTTGCTTCCTGCATGGAGCAGCAAATTTAAGGTTTTCCGGGTTAAAAGCCCTCTTTTTCGTACATTTGCCAATAGCGATTTTTTAATTACAAAAGTGTTCCCGGAAAGTTCAGTATGAGCATTGAAGCACAAACGCCCGAAGTAGTAATTCCCCCGCAAACAGGTTATGGAGCAGATAGTATCCAGGTGCTGGAAGGCCTTGAGGCCGTTCGGAAGCGCCCGGCCATGTACATCGGCGATATCGGAGTAAAAGGATTACATCACCTCGTGTATGAGGTGGTCGACAACTCGATCGACGAAGCCCTGGCCGGTTATTGTAAAAACATAACCGTAACCATTCACGAAGACAATTCCATCAGCGTGCAGGATGATGGCCGGGGCATACCTACCGGCATCAACTCGAAAGAAAAGAAGTCGGCGCTGGAAATCGTAATGACGGTTTTACATGCCGGCGGCAAATTCGATAAAGATACGTATAAAGTGTCGGGCGGATTGCACGGTGTAGGTGTAAGTTGCG
>JAKPBL010000048.1 GCA_029778965.1 Bacteroidota bacterium | reverse complement strand
CCTACCCAATCAGGGTTATAGTTACCGATCACATTGGTAGTAGTGGTGGTCTGGCGATAGAAACCCCCGCCAGTCACTACGCGTGGCGCTACGCCATCCCAGGCAATCACCTTTGAAGGATCTTTGGGATCGATCATCATATAGGTTTTACCCTGGATAGTGCCATAAGGCTCACCTTTTGTAGCATTTATACTAACACCGCCCTGGAACGAACCCAGCAGGATGTTTTGCACTTCGTTGCCGGCAGCATCCCTGAAGAGCTCAACCACTTTATTGCGGTTGCGCGTCCAGTTGATGTTCATATCCCACGAGAAGTTCTTGGTTCTTACCGGCGTTGTGCGCAAAGTAAGTTCCACACCGCTGTTCTGGATATTACCTGCGTTCACAACCTGCTTGCCATAGCCGGTGGCGGTAGATACGTCAACCGAAAGAATCTGATCGAACGTATTGGTGCGGTAATAGGTCAGGTCCAGACCAAGGCGGTTGTTGAGGAACGACATTTCAATGCCGGCCTCACGGCTGTTGGTTTTTTCCGGCTTCAGGTTGGGGTTGTTGTTGGTACCCGGTAGGGAGAAGAGCGTGGTACCGCCGAAAGGAGTCGGCTGATCGTAGGTATTTTTAACTTGCCCCCAGCCTGCATCATTATATACAGTTGCATAGTTGAGACGCAGTTTACCATAAGACAGCCAGTTCAGGCTCTGCAGCGCTTTCGAGAACACCCAGCTTCCTGACACACCCCAGTAATAATACTGGTTATTGTCTTTCGGCAAAGTCGAAGAGCGGTCGGTACGGAGAGAGGCATCCAGTGTGTATGTTTCTCTCCAGCTCAGCGTCAACCCGGTGAAGTATCCGTCCACTGCCCTCGGTTGGTAAACTTCCGTAGGATTGGGAACGGTGCCTTTCGAGTTGGCGATGGAGTATAGTCCCGGTACAATCAAACCGCCTGAAGTGGTCTGGTACACCGAGCTAATCGTCTGCTTGCGCTGGTTTACACCCAGCAGGCCTTTCAGGTTCAGGTCAGCACCCAGGTCTTTATTGACGTTGGCGAGAAATTCAAAGTTCTTCTCATTATAACTCAGGTCGTACCGGTTATAAGAGGCTGTACCCTGGCTGCCCACGGCGGTACGCTCGTCCATGAACTGGGTGTATGTATCCAATGAAACACGCCCCATGATGTTCAACCAGTCGGTAACCTTGTAATCCAGTTGCACATTACCGAAGAAACGAGAACGGGTGTCTGTTTCATAGTTCTGGTACACGGTCCAGTAGTAGTTATCGGTATAAATGGGAACAGTACCTGCAGCAGTGGAAGGATCTTTCCAGTTCCAGGAGATATTCTGGTGATTGCGGAAATAAGCTTCTTTCTGCTCAAGGATATCCACGTTACGCTGGTACCACTGGCGGAAATTCTGGTTGGGGTTTTTACCGCTGTAACCGGTCCCATAACGGCCCCTGCCGTCTACCTTCGAATAGTTGGCAGATGCAGAAGCGACGAGGGACGGTGTAATGTTATAAGCGGCGCCGAAATTGATGATATTCTTTTTCACGCTACTGTTGGGAAGAATACCTTTTTCATCGTCGCGCGTGTACCCCAGTTTGAAAGTTCCGCGATCGGAACCACCTGTCAGTACAATGTTATTGTTGGTCGACAACGCGGTTTGATAGAAATCAACCGGTGTATGCGCGGCAGCCACCCAGGGCTTGGCTTTCCGGTAATAGGGAGAAGCAGGGTCGAAGGCATCCCAATGGTACACCATCAGGCTCGGGTCAAACCTCGCACCATAAGAAGCATCTTCAGATGTCGGCACTACGAGGTCTTTCACCCCATCGCCGTTGGCATCGAAATACCAGAACAATGAATTGGGAGAAACGTCAGGATCGGAATAATCAGTCGAATAACCGGCACCATACTGATCCTGGTATTTGGCGAAGGTCGACTTATCCATCTTACCTACGCGTACACCGGAGTTAACGGTAATACCCAGGCCTTTTTTGCCTTTCTTGGTGGTGATCATGATCACCCCGTTGGCGGCGCGGGAACCGTAGAGCGCACTCGCAGCGGCGCCTTTCAGCACAGAAATGTTCTCGATGTCGTCTGGGTTGATATCGGCGGCTGAGTTACCATAGTCGTAACCACCGCGTCCTGTACTCTGGTTGGCAGTGTTGACATTGCGGTTATCGAGGGGAACGCCGTCTACCACGAACAATGCCTGGTTGTTGCCGGTAAGCGATTTAACACCGCGAACCACTACGTTGGTAGAACCACCGATGCTATTGCCCTGGATGATCTGCAGGCCCGATACTTTGCCTGACAAGGCAGCGGCAGCGTTGCCGGTGCGGATCTTGCTCACCTCATCTCCTTTCAGTTGCTGGGCGGCATAAGGCAGGGTGTTCTTGCTTCTCCGGATACCCAGCGCAGTTACCACCACCTCATCGATGTTTGCAGATGACTTTAAACTTACGGAAACCACATCTCCGGAACCAACGGAAATGTCTTGCTGATCAAAACCCGCTGAACTCACGGTGAGTACAGCGTTGGGGCCCACTTCAATCTTGAAGTTACCATCCTGATCGGCCGCAACGCCCCGGTTGCTGCCCTTCACTTTGACAGTGGCATAAGGCACCGGATTTCCACTACCATCGGTAATCCTTCCGGTAACGGTCTTCGTTTGGCCAAATACCACGGCTACGCCCAATAGGAGCATAGTAAGCAGTGCTGCTAATTTTCTCATGTTATCTGTTTTAGTTAGGCGACAAATTTAAGCCATTTTTTAAATAAGTTAATTTTGAATTAAACTTATCATGTATTAAAAATTCTAACATATTCTTAAGTATTGTAACCACCTTGTTGGATTAAATAAGCGGGGGTAGCGTATTTACGAAAATGATCGTATATTGCTTAAAATTCGCGTATATGTCTTCTCCCCGCTACATCAAGCCCACGGAAAGTGAGCTGGAAATCCTGCAGATTCTCTGGACCCGTAAGCTGGCGAGCGTGCGGGAAGTGCACGAGGTCATTTCTGCCAGCAGGGATGTAGGGTATACCACTACCCTCAAACTGATGCAGATCATGCATGAAAAGGGACTGGTACGACGGGACGACTCGGTGAAGACGCATATTTACCAGGCGGCGGTCAGCAAAGAGAAAACGCAGAAACACCTGCTGGGAAAGATGATCGACGGCCTTTTCGGCGGCTCTTCCACCCAACTGGTTTTACAGGCGCTGGGCTCGCACAAGGCTTCCGACGAAGAACTGGAAGAAATCCAGTCACTGCTTAACAACCTGAAAAAACAATAGGCAGATGCATATCCAGACCGCTTTTCTGGAAGCCCTGGGCTGGACCCTCCTGAACAGTTGGTGGCAAATGGGGCTTTTGTGGGGAACGTTCCTGCTGTTGAAAAAAGGCTGGCCCGCACTGAGCGCCGCCATACTATATAATATAGCGCTGGTGCTGCTGCTGGCCGGCATGTTATGGTCGACCGTCACTTTTGTACAGCAGCTTTCAATGCCGGGGAACCTGTACCAGCGCTGGACGATTAGCGGGGGTGCATTTGCTTCAGGCTACAATACCGCCCGGCAGTGCCTGCCCTATCTCTCGATGGTCTATCTCGCCTGGCTGGCCTTGCGGCTGCTGCATTTTATGCGCCTCTATGGGGGCACCTCGCGGCTGCGGAAGGATGGCTTGTACAAGGCGCCGGTCGACTGGCGGCTGTTTGTAGACCGGATGGCCATGCAGATGAATATCAGGCGCCCCTTTACCCTCTGGCTGTCGGATAAAGTAAACGGTCCGCTCCTGCTTGGCTGGCTGAAACCGGTGATACTCCTGCCGTTTTCGGCCGTCAGCCAACTGGCGCCCGACCAGGTAGAAGCCATTCTCATTCACGAAATGGCGCATATCAGGCGAAATGATTTTTTCTGGAATATGGTGCTGTCGGTAGCAGCGCTTCTTTTTTACTATAATCCCTTTGCCCGCCGGCTGCTGGCGACCATCAGCGCCGAAAGAGAGCATGCATGCGACGATTGGGTGATGCAATTCCCGATCGACAGGGTGGCCTATGCAGGCGCATTGCTGAAGCTGGAACAGCAGCGGCAAACGGCAACGCCGCCGATCGTCCTGGCCGCCGGGGGGCCGCATACCAAACTATTGCTGTCGCGTGTAAAACGGATACTGGCGCTTCCCGGCGCACACGCCGAACCCCTGCGCGCCACCGGCCCGCTGCTGGCTGTACTGGCGTTATTGCTCATATTGGTCACCGTACAACCGCGGCAGGAAACCGGCTTGTTTTTCCAGGAACTGACCACGGCTGTCGCACCCGAAAATAGCGCGCCGGCGCCACCGGAAACAGTCCTGGCAAAGAACGCGGGAACCATTGCTTCCCCGGCCCGAAGCAGCGCGCCGCATATGCCATCGCCACGCAGCAGCGAGAACACCGGCTTTCCGGAAGATCCAGCCACAACGACCCCGGAACTATCGACCGCCGGCTGGAGCGACAACCCGGCTGCCAATGGCCAATTGGTGCTGGAAACAAAATTGACGTCTGCTGTAAAAGCATTTAGTTTCGTGCAACCCGATATCGCCCTGCAATACCCGGCCGATATTACGACCGAAGACGGCCAGCCCTATGTGCCGGCTAAAAGCTTTGAGTTCAGCCAAACAGAAGACAGCCTGGCACAACGGCTAACCTCGCTGAAGTCGAAAAAAGCAGGTGTGCAGGTACAACTGGCGCTCAAAACGCTGAATTGGGATAAACTGGAAAGCAAACTTCGAAACGCAGGATTTTCGGGCGCCGGTCTGCGTTATGAATTGGAAAGAGAGTTGTCGCAGCTCGACTGGAACCAGCTCAGCCGGGAGTCGGAAATACTGTTGCAGGAGCTGAACCAGCAACAGGCCGCTGTTCTCCAAAAGGAGGCCGCCCGACTGCAAAAGGCGGCCGAACAATACC
>JAKPBL010000030.1 GCA_029778965.1 Bacteroidota bacterium | reverse complement strand
ACGCCATCGGGCATCCCGGTTTTCCGGGCTGCTGTCTGAATTGCTACCGCCACCATTTCATTGGTGCCCAGGTGCGACTGGTGCGCTTTCACCAGCACGGGGCAGCCGCTGGCCAGCGCCGAAGCCGTATCGCCGCCGGCCGTTGAAAATGCCAGCGGGAAGTTACTGGCCGCAAAAACAGCCACGGGGCCCAGCGGCACCAGCCACTTGCGCAGGTCGGCGCGTGGCAGGGGCTTACGGTCAGGCATAGCCGAATCGATCACCGCTTCCACATAAGAACCTTCGTTCAGAACGGCGGCAAATAGCTTCAGTTGATTTACGGTACGGTCGCGCTCGCCCTGCAGGCGAGCAAGGGGCAGTCCAGATTCGATATGGGCGCGTTCTACCAGCGCGTCGCCCAGCGCAGCGATCTCTTCGGCAATCGCCGTCAGGAAGGCGGCGCGCCGGGTGGCAGGCAGCGCTGCATATACGGGAAATGCTTTCGTTGCCTTGGCAATGGCTTTGTCTATTTCAACGTCGCTGGCCACTGAAAAGGCTTCAGGCAAATCAGCACCCCGAAGGGTGCTGAAGGAATATAATTTTTCTTGCTGTTCGGAGCCGCGCTCCAAACCGATAACACTCAAACCACTAAGCATACGCAAGGGGTGTAAGGTGAAGGTAATCGGGTAATTCGGGACGAACCGCCAGTGCGTCGTCAATCACTTTCTGCACATACGCGCGCTCACTGCCGGTAAGGGGTAAGCGCGGTGCGCGAACATGCTCGGTGCCGATGCCGGTGGCCGCCGCGGCAAGCTTGATATACTGCACCAGCTTGGGATGGATATCGAGCTCCAGCAGGGGCATGAACCAACGATAGATAGCTACTGCTTCTGCAATACGGCCGGCCTTAACCAGCTTGAAGATGGCAACGGTTTCGCGGGGGAAAGCGTCCACCAGTCCGGCAACCCAGCCGTGTGCGCCCAGCACCAGGCTTTCGAGCGCCAGCGGGTCAACGCCGGTCAGTATCTTGAACCTGTCGTCAAAGCGGTTGAGCATGCGCGTTACATTCATGGTGTTGCGCGTCGATTCTTTCACGGCCTGTACGGTCGGCAGATCGGTCATTTGCTCGAACATGTCAAGGGTAACCTCGATCTTGTAATCAACCGGGTTGTTATAGATCAGGATGGGAAGGCTGCAGTTGGTAGCCACCGCGCGAAAGAAAGCAACGGTTTCTTCGTCGGAAGATTTATAGCGCATGGGAGGCAGCAGCATGAGTCCGTCGGCGCCATTGGCTTCCGCGTCCTGCGCCAGGGCCACCGCATCTTTGGTGGTCTGCTCGGAGATATTCACGAGCACCGGGAAGTTCTTCGGTGCAATTTCCTTCGAATAGATCAGCAGGTCTTTCTTTTCTGCATTCAGCAGGGTGCTGGCTTCACCCAGCGATCCGCCGATGATAATACCGTCCACGCCGGCGCTTACCTGCGCGTCGAGGTTCTTTTTGTACATGTTGAAATCCACGGCGTCATTGGCGTCAAAGGGCGTCAATAAGGCGGGATAAACGCCATTCCAGTTGATTGTTGACATATTGCAAGGTTATAGGGCAAAGCTAAGGGATAGACGAACAGCCACGTATTCCCCGATTAATGGATTCTTGACAGATTTTAACTCGGTTACTTCAGGTCATAAAAACGCCAGTTGGTCGTGAATTTCTCTGCCGGCGCCTTGCCGGTCAGTATGCAGCGGATCATTTCCACCGGCATGGCATTCTCTTTCATCACCGCATCATTGAACTGCTTTAACGTCATCTTTCCCGAATCGACCAGCTCTTTTTTCAAGGCATTGAACTGCAGGGCGCCCATCATATACGCGAGCTGGTAGAGCGGCGGATAGTTGCCTACAAAAGAACGCCTTACCTCTCCTTCCGCATTGGCGCGCTCGTGGCCCACCCGGTCTACCAGGAAATCGATGCATTGCTGGGGTTTCCAGTTGCCCAGGTGGTAGTTGAGCGAAAAGATGATGCGCGCGCAACGATGCATGCGCCAAAACAACATGCCGATGCGGTCTTCAGGCCCGCGCGGGAAGCCTTTGTCCCACAAGATCATCTCCCAGTACAATGCCCAGCCTTCTGTCCAGAACGGCGTATTAAAATACCGGTAAGAATGGTTGCGCTGGTTCATAAAGCCCTGCAGGTGGTGACCGGCAATGAGCTCGTGGTGCACCGTAGCTCTCGAGAAATGAGGGTTATTACCCCGCATGCTCATCATCTTGTCGTCGTACTGCATGGTATTGGTGGGATAAGAGATCATGAGCGTTTCGCCTCCAAGAAAAAAGGGGTTCACGAGCTGTGCCTCGGGGCTCATCATGCGCATGCGCCAGGTTTCTTCTGCAATGGGCGGAATGGTGATCATGTCGTTCTTTTTAATGAACGCGATGCTCTGGTTATAGAGGTCCATGATCATTTCCGGCTGCTTTCCCTCGGGCACATAGGTGTTTTTCACCTTCTCCATGGCCTTGTGCCAATCGTCGCCAAATCCCATCTCGCGGCTGGCGCGCAGCATTTCTTTGTCGCACCAGGCAAATTCTTTTTCGGCAACGGCGATCAGCTCTTCGGGACTGTAGGGAATGAATTCCATCTTTAGCTGGCGTATCAGCTCCTCCCTGCCGGCTGGCTTGCCGATAATGCCGCTGCCGTCGTCTTCAGCCGAACTGTTTTTCCTTGCCCGCTCTATGACCCGGGCGCCGGCCAGCTTCAGCAGGCTGTCAACCTTCTTATAACCCGTGGCCATCCACCAGGTATAAGAAGGATCGTATCCGTCGTAAAAGCTGTGAACCGATTTCAGGGCCTCCCGCAGGTCATTGCTCATTCTCTCCACCGCATAACCCAATGGCAGATCAATGGTTTTGTCTGCGTCGAGGCCTTTGAGCTTTTGCTGCAGAAAGCTGCTCCAGCGCTGCATTTTTGCGGCAAGCGAATCAGACTGGGGTACGGCGCCGCGGCGGCGCATTTTTTCTGCCGCGAACACTTCTTTGGCAAAAGGCATGAATTTTATGGCCGACTCAGCCGCTTGCTGATCGGCGTCGAGCATACCCAGTGCCGACTGCAGGTTACGGCGCAACAGCGTATAATCCACCTTACCTTCCAGGCTAAGCTTATTGTAATTGAAGGCATCCAGCTTTTTACCATAGTCGTTGTTGAAGGCGATCATCCGGTCAATTCTTTCGGGCGATAAGCCCAGCACATAAAACCGGTCGAGGCTGCCTTTGTCTGCGCGGTAATTGATCAGCGTATTGCTCAGCTCAGTGCTCTGGCTGGCGATTTCTTTCTGGTAATCAACCTGGGCAGCGGCCGTAAAAGTCATACAGGCAAACACGCTGATGAACGAGGCGATTTTTTGTTTTTTAAACATGGCTGGCGATTTTTCGAAAATAAACGACCCACACAAGGTGAGTCGTTTTTATTAAAGATGAAAGAATTTATTACTGTGCATCCCACCAAAGGCGGTCGGTCATCCTGGCCGCCTGCCCCGGCTGCGGATTCGAGATCAATTCAGACCGGGGATACAAAAACCGGCGCGGTATATCTGACAGGGCGTTTGGCACTTTGCTGATGGCCGGGTAGCCCGTTCTGCGCCAATCGGTCCAGTTCTCCATATTCAGGAAATTCGCCGTCGATTTTTCTTCCATGATCAGGCGGATGGCATTGTTGTCGGTCAGTGTGCCCCGATCGGCCAGGAAAGCAAGCACGTCGGCGCTGGTAAGCGACAATCCCAGCTTCGCAAGGTTCGTCTTAACCGCTTCCAGGTAAACAGGCGTTGCGGCCAGCGAACCGGCAGTTATGAAAGTGGCTTCCGCTTTCAGGAACAATGCTTCTTCATAGTTCACCATATAATTGTACGAATCGGCGCTGCCGTACAAGGCCGCGGGAATGGAATAATCTTCCAGGCTGCCGACATCGGGTGTGCCAATCGGCCGGCCGGTGTACAGGCCGGTTGCAGCGGCGGGGGCTACGATTACCGGCAACCGCGGGTCTTTCCTGCTTTTCAACGTTTCTACAAGGTGCTCAGACAATACCAGGGTAGAGCCGGGAAGGAATGTAAGATACCAGGGATTCTCATTGCCTGCCGAGCCGGGATAAGCGAATGTCAGTGCATCGCCAATACCGGTCATGCCCTTATCCAGTGCCGCCAGTGCAAGTGTCGCCTGTTGGCTGGCTGTGTGCCCGGGCGCCTTGGTAAGGTGCATATAATAGCGGGCCTTTAACGTATAGGCCAGTTTTTTCCATTTGCCGAGGTCTCCGTTGTAAAAGAAATCATCCGAACCCGGCTGTTTTTCACTGTCCATATCCAGGGCGGCAATCCCTTCGTCGAGGTATTGCTGGATGAATGCATACACGCTTTCCTGCGAATCGTACGTGGGAATAAAGTTTTCCGCGCCTTTAAGCGATTCGCTCAGCGGTATATCACCCCAGAAATCGGTGGCCGTGGCGATGGTATAGGCAAACAATATTTTACCGATGCCTGAATAGGCCGGACTGCCATCGGCATCGGCCTTGTCGATCATCATTTTAAGGTTGTTCAGCGTCTTGGTGTACACGGCCGCCCAGTCGTCGTTTGACTCACTGCTGATCACCTGGTAGGTGCCCGTATTAGGCACGGGCTGGTTCAAGGCTACGGCCTGCACAAAATGCTGTACCTGGATGGCGTTGATACCCGCAAACAAAGAATGCGAAATCGCTGTTTCAACGGCCGGCAAAATAAGCGATTCCTTTACGTTAGTGGGCCGGTTCGGATCGTTGTTCACATCGATGAACTTTTTACATCCCGATATCGCAGTCAACGCGGCAAAAAGTATGATGAAATAATTTTTCATGTTGTTTCTTTTGTTGGATTAAAACGAGACCTTCAACGAGAAGTTAACGGAACGGGAGGTGGGCGTTGAGAAAGAGTATATTCCCTGCGATCCGTTCGACGCACCAAAAGAACTAACCTCGGGGTCGGCGCCTGTAAAATGGGGAGAATAGATCCAAAGGTTGCGGCCCGTAACCGAAAAAGTCGCGTCTTTCACAAAAGTTTTCTGTATCAGCTTCCTGGGAAAATCATAGCTGAATGTAACGTTACGCAGCTTCACAAAAGTACCGTCCTGTATCACCGCTTCCAGTATGCTGTTCAACCTGCGCCAGTAGTCCTGCCCGCGAACGGTTACATCATTCACCTTGCCGTCGGAGGCCCTGATGCCGGCAACGACACGGTCGGCACGGTCTTCGGTAACTTTCGGTGTGCCATAGAAATAGCCGTACCCATCGACGTTGTTCTGGATATCACCGCCCATTTTTACATCGAAGAAGAAGCTGAAGGAAAAAGCACCATACCGGAAGGTGTTGCCGAGGCCACCCATCCAATCGGGTGTAATATTACCTACTATGCTGTCAGTATCGGCGCGAAGCGGCAGACCACCATCGTCGACCAGTAATTTCCCGTCGCCCGTGCGCGCAAAGCGACCGCCAAAAATAACGCCGTAGGGCTGCCCCTTGATCACTTCTGTAAAGCCATTGCCCAGTTGCAGAATAGGTTCAGCGGCCTCATCATTGATGGCGAGCACCTTGTTCCTGATCCGGCTGTAATTGAGCGCCACATCCCACCTGAACCTGCTGTTGCGCACAGGTGTCGCATTCAACAGCACTTCGAGTCCTTTATTTTGCAATTTGGCCGAGTTCAACGTAGTGCTGGTATATCCCGAAGCGGCACTGGTGGTAACACCGGGAATAATGCCGTCTATTGTTTTCTTGCTGAAGTACGACGCTTCCAGGCTCAGCCTGCTCTTAAAGAACCGTCCTTCAAAACCCAGTTCCACTTCATTCAGCCTTTCATTCTTCAAGTTGGGATATCCCAGCATGGGGCTTAGCAGAAAGCCCGACTGGCCATTAAAGGGGAAAACAATGCTGCCGATATTAGCAGCCGACTCATACGGCGTAAGAAGCGAATAGGGCTTCACACCATCGTTACCCACTGTGGCCACTGATGCCCGCAGCTTCGCCATATCCACCCAATTGCGTGCATTTGCTCCCAGGAACTCTGAAAAAACAAAGGCCAGGGCAGCCGATCCGTAGGGATAGAAAGAGTTGTTTTTTGCCAGCACCGAACTACCGTCGTAACGGCCGGTGAGCGACAGGTTGAGAAAACGGTCGTATTCCACGTTGGCCTGTGCATAAAAACCAAACTTGCGAGTCAGGTAGTGGTTTTCGTAATAGGTGATCGACGATGCATTGCTTATGTTCTCAAATCCGTCAATGGAGGTACCCTTACCGGTGGCCTGCATGGTCTGGTTATAGCTCGAATAAATATTACTTCCCAGCAACAACATGGTATTAAACTTGCCGAAGTCTTTGTGCGCATTGACCATCAGGTCATTGTTAAACTGCCGGAAATTATAGTTGCGGTCGATGATTTGCCCGCGGGTCGCCAGCATATCGCTGGGCGCCTCTACATATTTCGACTGTTCGGTATAAATATCGGCGCCCAGTCGTTCCGTAATGGTCAGCCAGTTCGTTGCATTGTAGTTCAGCGTAATAACGGGAATAAAACGGTTCACGGTGGCGGCATTGTTTATATGATCCAGCACCCAGTACGGGTTGTTCCGGCTGAACCGGAATACCCGTTGTGAACCATCGTCGTTTGAATAAGGCAGGGGATTCCACGAAACTGGCGCTGTATAAATGGTCCACACCGGGCTTTCCAGCACATATCCTTCGGGTTTCCGGTTACTGCCTGAATTGGAATAGGTAACCGCTACCGTGGCGCTGAGCTTATCGGTTATCCTGTTGGTAAACTTGGTAAAGATGCTGTGTCTTCTGTAATCGGTCTGCGGCACCGTGCCTTTCTGGTCGAAATAAGAATAGGAGGCGAAATAGCTGGAATTAGCACCGCCACCGTTCACGCTTACCGTGCTGTTAGACGTTACGCCGGTACGGAAAAACAGGTCCATCTGGTTGTACACCGGTGCGGGACGGCCGCCGATGGTAAGCGTATCCATGCGCGGTCCCCAGACAGCGCTGGTTTTCCGGTTCTCCCCATTGTAGAATACACCGCCATCGCCCTGGCCATAGGTAGTTTGCACCTCGGGCACCAGCGGTTTCTCGAACGACAGGTCCTGTGAAAAACTCAGCGTTGGCTTGCGGTTCAGCGCCCCGTTTTTAGTGGTTATCATCACCACCCCGCGGGCACCCGATGAGCCGTAAAGAGCTGTAGCCGCCGCGCCCTTCAGCACGTTGACACTTTCGATCGTAGAGGGGTCGATGTCAGACAACCGGTTGGTGCCCGGCCCCGAGTACAGGTTACCGGTTTCGTCGTTGTTGATGGGAACACCGTCAACTACGATCAGGGCCTGGTTTTCGCCGAAAATGGAGGTATTGCCCCGTATCACAATGCGTGATGAAGCGCCGGGTGTACCAGAAGAGCTGGTGATCTGCATGCCGGCCACCTTACCAGCCAGTGCATTCACCACGTTGGGTTCTTTGCTTTTCAGCAGCTCGTCGCCCTTTACCTCCTGCGTGCTGTAGGTAAGGTTACGTTTCTCTCTTTTTACCCCAAGCGCGGTCACTACCACTTCGTCGAGCTGGGCATTGCTCGCCGTAAGCGTAATGTTGATTTCCGTTTGCCCGCTTATCGGGAACTCCTGCGCCGGGTATCCGACGCCCGAAACCTCCAGTATGCTGTTGGGCATGACCGAAAGAACAAAGCTGCCGTCGGCGGCAGTGGCCGTTCCCCCGCTGGTTCCCTTCACTTTAATGCTGATGCCGGGCAGGGGGTCTCCTTTCGCATCAACTATTTTTCCCCGTAAATTGGTTTGTGAAAATGCTATGCTGTTCCATGTAATGGCAAGAGCCATTAAAAGCATGCATCTGAGCAGTTTTGTCATATGCAGTTTTTGGTATTGTCAAATCTACATTTATCAATACCAGAGGGCTTTATACCGTTTATCCGAGTGTTTCCCAATTTTAACCGGATAGCCGGAAAAAGGAGGTTCAGTACCCTGCCGGGCGGATAAAATCTGTAAAGCCTGGAGCAATTCTTTTCAACAGTACAATTTCATATCCGCATACCTTCGGTCTACCATGAACAAACGTTTCTTTTGCATCGACGCCCATACCTGTGGCAACCCTGTTCGGCTGGTAGCCGGCGGCGGACCGGTATTGCAGGGCGGTAACATGAGTGAAAAAAGGCAGGATTTTTTAAGGCGGTACGACTGGATCAGGAAAGGCCTGATGTTCGAACCCCGCGGCCACGATATGATGAGCGGCTCTATCCTGTACCCGCCGCACGATCCCGCCAACGACGTAGCCGTATTGTTCATTGAAACGAGCGGCTGCCTGCCGATGTGCGGCCATGGCACCATCGGAACCATTACCATTGCCGTGGAAGAAGGACTGGTCGTTCCCAAACAACCGGGAAAGATCCGCATGGAAGCGCCCGCGGGGCTGGTAGAGATCTCCTACACGCAGGAAGGTAACAAAGTGAAATCGGTGAAGCTGGTGAACGTGCCGGCTTATCTCGCCGCCACCGAACTGACCGTTGATTGTCCCGAGCTGGGCGAGCTGATAGTAGATGTTTCTTACGGCGGTAACTTTTATGCCATCGTGGATGTACAGAAAAACTTCCCCGGCCTTGAACATTTCCCGGCCG
>JAKPBL010000028.1 GCA_029778965.1 Bacteroidota bacterium | reverse complement strand
CCATGCCCCAACGGATGGCTGCTTCGGCGTCGGCTTTGCGGGTCTCGGGATGGTTCGCCAGCCCGAGATAATTGTTCAGGCTCCATACGATTCTTTCCTTGCCCCTGAACATCATCCGGCTCCCCAATTCTCCTTCCAGCTTCGGAAAAGCGAAATATCCATGTGCTCTCTTCATATGCTGACCAATCGGTCCGCCATTATTTACCAGCTTTTCGAAAATATCTGCCATATGAGTGAAATGTTTCTTTTAAAATTGACGCAAAGGTAAAATAAATAGGGGGTGCTGCGGCTATATTTGCTAAAAACCGGTCAAAATGCAACGAATCCTCAGCCTGTTTGTAGGTATTTTTTTGGCAATACCCGCCTGGTCTCAACCCAAAATAGCCTCTTCTCCCCGCCCTAAGCTGGTAGTTGGAATGGTGGTTGACCAGATGCGCTGGGATTATTTGTACCGTTATGCCGATCGTTACAAAGCGAACGGCGGCTTCAAACGACTCACCGGCCAGGGCTTCTCCAACGAGAATTGCCTGATCCCTTATACGCCCACTTATACGGCTTGCGGACATACCTGCGTATACACCGGTTCGGTACCGGCTGTGCATGGTATTACCGGGAATAACTGGATCGACCGGCTCAGGGATAAAAACGTGTACTGCACGGAAGACGAAACGGCCGAAACCGTCGGCAGCACCAGCGCCGCCGGCCGGATGAGTCCGCGCAATATGCTTACCAGCACGATCACCGACGAACTGCGCACCAGTTCCAATTACCGTTCGAAAGTGATCGGGGTTGCCATTAAAGACCGCGGCGCCATATTGCCCGCCGGCCATGCCGCCAATGCCGCCTACTGGTTCGACAACAAAACGGGCAATTGGATCAGTTCTACCTTTTATATGAAAACCTTGCCCGACTGGCTGACGCGTTACAACGAAGAAAAGCACGTGGATCAGTACTATGAAAAAGGGTGGTCCACTCTATATCCGATCAACACTTATGTGAACAGCAGCGCCGATGACGTTCCCTGGGAGGGCAAGCCGTTCGGCAGCGACGCGAAAACATTTCCATACGACCTGAAAAAATTTATCGGGAAGAATTACAACAGCATTTCTTCCACGCCCTGGGGAAACAGCATGACGCTTGAGGTGGCCAAACTGGCCGTGCAGCAGGAAAAGCTGGGGAAAGGTGATTTTACCGATTTCCTCGCGGTCAGCCTGTCATCGACCGATTATGTGGGCCATGCCTTCGGACCTAATTCCATTGAAGCGGAAGACACCTACCTGCGGCTCGACCAGGACCTCGGCGCTTTTTTCGATTACCTCGATCAGAACATCGGTAAGGGGCAGTGGCTGTTTTTCATCACGGCCGATCATGGCGTAGCGCATGTACCCGGCTTTTTACAGAGCCACCACCAGCCGGCGGCGCTTTTTGACGATACTCCCGTGATGCGCAGCCTTAATGCCCGGCTCGGCAGCGTGTTCGGCGTGCAGCAACTGGTGATGAACTCCATGCACAATAACCAGGTGCATATCAACCGGGCACGGATGGACAGTGCACAGATCGATCATGATAAGCTGGTACAGGAGATCGTTTCATTCATGGGCCGGCAGAATGGTGTATTACGCGCATTCGAACTGGCTAAAACCGCTGAAACCACCTTGCCCGCAAAGATCAGAGACATGGTTTCCAATGGTTATATGCCCAATCGCACCGGCGATGTGCAGGTGGTGCTGCAGCCACAGGTGATGGACAACGGACCGACCGGTACCACCCACGGCCTCTGGAACCCCTACGATGCCCATATACCACTGGTTTGGTACGGCTGGAAGGTGAAGCCTGGCAAGTCGAATACCGAAGTGTATATGACCGATATAGCGCCTACGGTGGCGGCCCTGCTCCAGATACAGATGCCGAATGGCTGCGTAGGTAAGCCGATTGAAGCGCTGACGCATTAATCTTGCTATTTTAGCGCTTCAATATTTTTTATATGAAGAGGATGGCGCTAAAACCTTGCCTGTGTGTACTGGGTTTGTACCTGTTGCTGGCTATTGACGGTCAGGCACAAACGAAACTTGATGCCGAGTTGCCGAAAGACCCTGCTGTAATGATCGGCAGGCTCGATAACGGGTTGACGTATTATATACGGAAAAACAACAAGCCCGAACAGAAAGTGGAACTGCGGTTGGCGCTGAAAGCCGGCTCGATCGTAGAGAACGACGACCAGCAGGGGCTGGCGCACATGGCCGAACACATGGCCTTTAACGGCACCAGGAATTTCAAGAAGAACGATATCGTTTCTTTTCTGCAAGAC
>JAKPBL010000027.1 GCA_029778965.1 Bacteroidota bacterium | reverse complement strand
GCTACCGGTGATGCTTATGCGCCCTATTCCAGGTTCAAAGTGGCCGCTGCCGCCCGGCTGAGCGACGGCAGCCTGGTAACAGCTACCAAACAGGAAAACGCTTCTTATCCCGTTGGTATCTGCGCCGAGCGAACCCTGCTCTCTGCCGTAAGCGCACTGTACACCGGTCGGAAGATCGATACGATCGCCGTCAGCTATGCGGGCGGAGGGAACGACAACCGGCCGGTAAGTCCCTGTGGATTGTGCCGGCAAACACTGGTTGAATATGAAGAGCGCTTTTTGCAGCCGATCCGGCTGGTATTGGGCGGACAGGCCGGCCCGGTGTACGTCATATCTTCCTGCGCCGATCTGCTGCCGCTGCGTTTCACCGCTGCCCATTTGAACAGCGCCGGCTAGAACAGGGTTTGTACACCCAGCGCCCATTTGCGCTCATGTTCCAGCAGCCAGCGTTTTTTGGGTAATCCGCCGCCAAAGCCCACCAGCGAACCGTTGCTGCCGATTACCCGGTGGCAGGGAACAATGATTGCGATATTATTCTTTCCGTTGGTGCTGGCGGCTGCCCGGATGCATTTCGGATCACCCAGTCTTTTCGCCAGCGTTTGGTAGGAAATGGTTTTGCCAAAAGGAATTTCAAGCAGCGCCGACCATACCGACTGCTGGAAAACTGTTCCCTGCTGGCAAAGTGGGATGTCGAAAACCCGTCGCTGTCCCGAGAAATAAGCCATTAGTTGGTTTACCGTTTCCAGCAGCACCGGGTGCTCGGGCTGCTGCGCGCCTCCGGCCGCGCTGGTTTCTTCCGCATCACAAAAATGCAGCTCGCAGAGGTAGCTAACGGTTGCGCGCAACCGAAGTAATCCTACCGGCGATGCATAATAGCTGGTGGCGATGTCCATTATCCGATTTTTTGCCCGTTGCCCGCAGCACGTTCTGGCTGCAGTAATATTACCTCTTTTTCTTCGGTGTACACGCCCAATACCAGGCATTCACTCATAAAATCGGCGATCTGCTTCGGCGGAAAATTCACCACGGCCACTACCTGGCGCTGCAAAAGGTCGGCAGGCTGGTAGAGACCGGTGATCTGGGCAGATGACCGGCGTATGCCAAGCGGACCGAAATCGATCTTCAATTGCCAGGCAGGCTTACGCGCTTTCGGGAAGGGAGCTACCTCGATAATAGTACCTACGCGCATGTCAATTTTCTCGAAATCATTCCAGGTGATCATTTTTTTGGCCGAAATTAAGTGGCAATACGTATATTCAGTCCTCCTAAATTACTCATCTAACCGATTGTTTATTATGGCGCGTAAATCAGCTTCGCGAAGGAAATTCCTGCAGGCATCAGGCCTGGCGGCGACCGGATTTTTTATTGTTCCCCGGCATGTGCTGGGCAAAGGTTTTGTGGCCCCCAGCGATAAGCTCAATGTGGCAGGTATCGGAGCCGGCGGCAAAGGGCAGAGTGATATCGCAGAGTTCTTCAAAACGGGTAAGGTCAATATTGTTGCACTGGCAGACGTAGACGACCGCCAGGCGGTAAAATCAAGAGAAGCGCATCCGAAGGCAAAATATTACCGCGACTTCCGCGAAATGTTATCGAAAGAGCACAAGGGTATTGACGCCGTTTCCATATCCACGCCCGACCACACCCACGCCAATGCCACGCTGGCCGCTATGCAGCTCGGCAAACACGTTTATACGCAGAAACCGTTGACCCACGATATCTGGGAGGCCAGGTTGCTGACAGAAGCCGCAAAAAAATATAAAGTCGTTACCCAAATGGGCAACCAGGGTGGAAGCGGCGACGGTGTACGCCGGGCGCAGGAGTTGATCGATGCCGGGCTGATCGGCGATGTAACCGCCGTTCATTGCTTCACCAACCGTCCCGTATGGCCGCAGGGTATTGCCACGCCCACCGGGAAATTCGATATTCCCAAAGAGCTCGACTGGAATCTCTGGCTGGGCCCCGCGCCGACCATCGATTATAACCCCGCTTACCTGCCTTTCAACTGGCGTGGCTGGTGGGCTTTCGGTACCGGCGCCCTGGGTGATATGGCCTGTCATATCATGGACCCCGTATATCGCATCCTGCCCATTCTTTATCCCACATCGGTAGAATGTTCGGTGGCCAATATCTGGAAAGACATGTGGGTGGAAGGAAACTTTACCGACAGTTGTCCGCCGTCGTCCATCATTCACCTCAGCTATGAACGCACCGATGGCAAAGGAACCATCAAAGTTTCCTGGCACGATGGTGGTTTGCTGCCCGCACGTCCCGATGAACTCTTGCCCGAAGAGCCATTTGGCAACTGGGATGGCGGCACCCTGTTCGTGGGAACGAAAGGGAAGCTGCTGACCGACTGTTATGGCGAAAATCCGCGGCTGCTGCCTACTACACGCATGAAAGAAAACCTGCCGGCGCCCACCATTGCCCGCGTACCCGAAGGTCACTACGCACAGTGGGTGAATGCCTGTATCGCCGGTTATGGCAAAGCCAAGACCAGCTCTCCCTTTGAATATGCCGGCCCCTTCACGGAAAGCATTCTCATCGGCAACCTGGCCATCAGGAGCTGGATGTACAAAAACCCGAACCTGAAAGGCTGGGGCGACAAATACCTCGGCAGAAAAACGCTGTTATGGGATGCCAAGAATATGCGTATCACCAACTTCGAAGAGGCCAATCAGTTCGTGAAACGCGAGCGGAGACCGGGGTGGGAACTGACGATGTGATCGGTTTGAAGGTTGAAGTTTGAGGCGCTGCGTGCGCAGCATTCATAATACAAAGCAACTTGTTTGTAAAACAGGTTGCTTTTTTTGTGAAGCAGGATCAGTAGCTTGCCCGTTTGGGGGTTCTCGCTGGGTGTGGCTTTTGGTTTCCCGCTGGGTGTGGCTTCTGGTTTCCCGCGGGGTGTAGCTTTTGGTTCTCGCCAGGTGTGGCTTTTGGTTCTCGCCAAGCACGCAAAGGAGCAAAGACGCCAAGAGTTATCGTGTTTGGAAATAGTTGAGTAAACTGTTTAAAGTAAGCAGGCTGGGGCGATGAGAAAAATTGTCTTTTGCAAGAGTCTAAACTGCTCTGCTCAGATAACAAAATATTGAATCTTTAAATAACTTCTTGGCGT
>JAKPBL010000017.1 GCA_029778965.1 Bacteroidota bacterium | reverse complement strand
GGTGAACAGACGCATCCGTTGACAAGCACTTTCCGGGATGCGCTGTTCGGCGGACTAACGGACAGGTATGGCAACGTATGGATACTCAACTATAGCCGGGAAAGCCGGTGATCCTCTTTAAACAGGCAGTCTCTCCAGAAAGCATTTTTCAGATATGGTAAAAAAAGACTACGCCTTGCCAAAATATCTTCCCGCTGCCATAGACACAGGCAGGCCGACACAAAGAAAGAGTATGCCGATGGCCATGGCAGCTTTCGACAGGGTCAGGGCGCCGAACTGTACATGGCTTAATGGTACGATCAGCAGCCGGGTAACCACCCAGGCGGTAAGCGCGATCAGCAACGCATTTGCTATATGGCTGCGTTTTAAAAACCGCAGCGAAGGATAAAGCACAAAGAAAATACCGGTGCAGGCAAAAGCGATCAGAAAATGTAACAGCAGCCCCACGATCATCATGCCGGCGCCACCAGCCATAGCGCTGCTGCCGGACAGCCCGCTGGCGATGTACTTTAAAACAGTGCCGGGCATGGTATGACTACCCAGGTAGGCCTGTATAAAAGCGGCGGCGATATCAAGGGTGCCCGCCAGCGCCGTTGCTTTCAGGATTGCTTTCCACATAAAAATGGGTTGATCTCCACCACCCGACCCTGGCAGGCAGCGATTATTTTCTGCTGCTACAGGTGGCCGGCCAGGCAGAAGTTAGCTCTTTTTGTCTTCTTACGCCGCAACTGGCTGTAAACACCTGGTCCTGCGCGGGCAGACTATGGCTCAAAGAAAACTGCGTTGAGAATAAAAACGGTCAGGTTGTAGAACATGTGCGTACCGGCTACATAAGCGATCGCCCGTGCGCCGCGTTGCTTCAGCAACAGGTATAACAGGTTATACAATATGCCGGCAATAAAAGCCTTGACCATATAAGGGGTATTGTAGTGGTGCGCCAGGCCAAACAGCAAGGCCCCTGCTACCACGGCAAAGGTCTTGTGTCCCGTCCACCGCACCAGCTTCCCGAGAATAAAACCCTGGAAAATCAGGGTTTCCAGCAATGGCACCAATACCACCCCCACCAGTATCCGTTCCGTGGCCGATTCGATCTTATTTATATCACTGCCGCCCATCTCCGGGAAAAGCACCACTGATAAAAAGGCCGATATGAAAAAGTCCGCGCCATATACCAGCAGGCAAAGCTTCAGCGGCGGCAGGCTTTGCCATTTTTCTGCAAATTTGTTCTTCATCAGCATATACAACGGTTTCGTGCAACCGAAAAAAATATAAAAGGCCTGCTCCCGAAGGGCAGGCCTGGTTACTACTTCTTCAGGTTAGGCGGTAACGACGCCTGGTACTGAGCGGCTGTTTTACAAAAATTCACAAAGCTTTTTGCGGCAACGCCCAGTACATACGCCGCATCCCCCCAGAACGACCCGCCGTCGGTCTGAGCCATCTCCAACGGCGTCATCAGTACGAGGCCGTTGTCTTCTTTACTTACACACAGGTTTTTCATAATTGTTTTTTCTATTTATCAATATTCCAGCCATCAACGAACCCCTTTTTCACGTCGTCCCAGTTGTTGATAACCCCGCTGACAAGCTCCCACAACAGGGTTCCCTTGACAACGGTTTTCCAACCGCGACCGCCCTCCACAGCGACGAGTTCGTCTTCGCCCAGCGGCACCATGCCATAGCACTCCATTTTCAACTTTTCCATTGTGCGTTTTTTATTGTTATGACCTTTCTTTGGCTCGTTGTACTTCCGGGCAGGGCATCGGGTCATCGACCCTCGATTGTATCCGCAGCTACGAATCGAAGGCAAGCTACACCCGCCGGCCGGCCCGGCAACAGGTGAAATAACGGTATTTGAACAGGTGAAAAAAGCAGCTCCGGGGTTATCGGGCAGAAACGGTCAGCGATGAGCGCAACTCATAGGCGCCATCGGGCAAACGGCCTTCAATGGCCAGCGGCAGCGGTTGACGATAACCGTTGGGGTCGCGGATCACCAGCACCAGTTGGTAGTTGCCGGGAGCAATTCCGCGCAGCGTTACCTGGTCGGTCGTTACCCGTATCGTACCCGGCAGAAAGCCCCTGATTTTCATGCTGCCAACACCCGTCCACACCACTTTCCCGCCGGCCTGCCGCAATTCATAGCAGACCTGCCAGTTTTCGTAATTGGGGGCATTGCCGATGTTCTGCCAGTTGAGGTAGATATTGAACGTGGCCCCGGTCTTCACAGTTGCAGGCATGCTACCGCCTTTGAGCACCAGGCGGTAGCCGGCCATTTTCCAGGCATTGCGCATGGCCTCCCGGGCCGCCTCGGGCGCCAACTGGCTTTCATCGCCGCCTTTGCCATCGCCCCAGTTGCCGTTGGCGATCTGCGAGGCATGATATGCCTTCACCTCTTTCTGCATATTATAAAAAGGATAGGGCCCCTGGTCGGCGGTTCCGTAATTGGGACCTTCGCCGTTCACGGGCGCATACTTCCACCGGTTCTGGATGGCCGTATCGAAACGTAATCCGTTGTATACGGTTTTGTTCTCAATGGTGGTAGCGCGTATATAATGTTCAAATCCCCGGCCCCAATTCATGCGCTTATACCCCAGCCTGCCCCAACGGTTCGATGTGGTCAGCGCATAATAGCCCACCTCGGGCGGCACCATCACATTGGGGAACTGGTTGCCATCGAATGCATGCATGATGGCTACCAGCGGCACGTCGGGAAATGCATTCCGGTACGCGTCGATGATGCGGATCAGCGACTGTGCGGTCGCCTGGCGCCCGTCGGGGTAGTCTTTGTTGTTTCTTACAATACCACTGTGATTCCATTCTCCCCAGCAGCCGAAAATGCCGATGTCCACATAACCGATCACCTTCCAGTAAGGCACGCCTTTGTACGACGTGTTCCTGATATGCGCGCCGAGCGCCTGCAGCAGCGCTTCCACCCGCTCCAGGAAATAAGGGTGGTTCCAGTTGGGCACCCAATTCCAGTCGCGGTCGAACGACTTGCTGATCCAGTCGGCCTGCGCAGGGCCATCGGCTTGCATGCGCTGATGCAGATACAGGGGATAATGCATATAGGCATTGTCTGCTTTGATCCCGTCGGTAGCGCCGGGATGCAGGCTCATAATATTGAACGCGAATTTCTGGCCAATGCCGCGGTCGATGCAGGAATTGATCAGTTCGTCGAAAGCCGCCCAGGTGTATTGCCCCTCGGCCTTTTCCAGGCGGTCCCAGCTCAATCCGCTCCTGAAATAAGCGTCGAGCGGCTCTTCGTTTTTTTCCGCCGTGGGATAATTCAATACCTGGTTGGGCTTCATATTGTGCCAGCGTTCCGCCCCGCGAAAAGGGGAAACAATGTCGGGCGCCGACCAGGGAATGGCATTGAACCGGAACAGGTGCTGCGCCTGCTGTGCCTGCAACACCAGCGAAAAACAGAGCAACAAAGCCAGGACGATTTGTTTCATGGTCTTCTTTCTTTCATCAGGGCGGCCAGCAGCCGCGACGTATGGTCAGGCATGGCTTCCAGCTTTTCGATAATGGACTGGAAGTTCTTCTCGTCGCGGTTCTGGCTCAGCTTATAAGCGGCTTCCCAGTTTTCGATGGCGACCTCAAAAGCCACCAGCCCCTTCATTTGTACCTGCACCGATGGCGGCAGCCGGTCGAGCGACACAGGTTGCTCCGACACTTTCTCATATTTATCGACCAGCCTGCGCACCGCTTCCCAGGCTTCCGTCTCAGAAACAATGCGTATGCGACCCGTTACCTGCACCGATACATAATTCCAGGTAGGTGCATTGGGATGATCGTACCACGACGAAGATATATACCCGTGTATGGGCGACAGGTAGATGACCCGCACCTGCGGAAAACGCGCAAAGTCTTTCCACTGTGTATTGCCGCGGGCCACATGGCCCCACAACACTTTTTCACCGGCGGCATTCACTTCCAGCTCAATGGGAATATGGGTGGCCTGCGGATAGGGGTCTCCGTTAGTGACCAGGGTAGCGAAGCTGTTGTTCTTAACGAAGTCTTCCACCACCTGCTGATCACTCACTTTGAAATAAGCGGGCACAAACATGTGTTGCCGGCTTTTATTTTTTGCCGAACATACCGGCCAGCGAATCAAGTAATCCCCCGCCGCCACCTACAGCGCTACCGCCCGAAAAAGCGGCTGTGAGGTCATTCAGATCCACATCGCCGTCTCCGTCGCGGTCAAGGCCGCCCTGGGCAAACTTGCTTACCAGTCCGCCGATATCGATACCCCCGGTACGGCCGCCGCTCAACTGGCCGAATACATCGGGCAGGCTGAAGCTGTTATCGGCCGGGTTGCCGGCGCGTGAAGCGAATTGTTTCAGCACGATGGGCAGCAAACTGGCGATAATGCCCCCGGCGGCTTCCCGACCCAGACCCAGCTTACCGGTCAGCGACTCGAGCAGGTTTCCGGAGATTTGCTGCACAGCGGGGTTCGACTGG
>JAKPBL010000671.1 GCA_029778965.1 Bacteroidota bacterium | reverse complement strand
GAAATTCTCGCTCGTTTGAAAAGTGGTCCTCTTTTCTGTGTTTTGTTTCAGTATCTGAGTGATAATGTTGTTGGTTTGCGTATAGCTAACTGTCAGGGTCAAAAACCGGTTGTAGGTATGGCTCATTTCCAGCCTGTTGGAAAACTCCGGTTGCAGATAAGGATTACCCTGCCCATAGGTCAGCGAATCCAGGAAAAAAATAAACGGATTCAGGCTTTCATAGTCCGGTCTTCTTATCCGGCGGCTGTATGCAAAACTTAGCTGGTTTTTCTCATTGATCGTATAGGCCGCGCCGGCATTGGGAAAGAAATTGGTATAGTGACGGCGAAAGGTGGAATCATTTTGCATTTGCGTGCCTGTCGCATTGGTGTTTTCCATGCGCAGGCCGCCACTGAGCTCCCATTTTTTAATGGTCGCGGTAAAAATGGCATACGCTGCATTCACGTTTTCCTTATACACAAAATGATTGGTTCGCTGCTGGTCTTCTTTCCATCCCGTACTGGTATCGCGCTGGTATAAAACATTATTGTCAGTATTGACATAGCTGCCTTTAATACCCGCCTCCAGTTTCATGGTTTTGCTGAACGGATGCACATAATCTGCCTTGGCCGTATATATTTTGATATTGGAGGGAAGATTGCCATTCAGCAGAACAGTATTTCCCCTTTGCGTTTCATCGGGGTCATACACTTTCGTAGTCAGCAAATTGGTGCCCGTGTTTTTATAGTAGCCATTATCAATGTCGACGGTAATTTCCTTACCGGTCGAATCGAAGCTGTGCCTGTAATTGAAATTGACATTGAGGTTTTGCGACTTATTGGCATTGTACGCATCTGATAAAAGCGTGGTGTTGACACTGCCGTCTACATCTTTCAGGTGGGAGAAACCGGTCTGCCAGTTTTTCCAGGGATTGATATTACCTGTTATCACGATGCCCGCAACATCTTTTTTGGTAAAGTTATAGTCGATACCGAGCTTCAGGTTGTGCCAGTTACTTTTATTATGTCTTTCGGTCGATTGCTCGGACGATCCTGACAACGCATTGTCTTTATAAAAATTCCGGTGAATGGTCAGCAGGCTCAGCCCCTCCCATTGGCCGCCATCGTAGCTGCCGAAAATATTCAGCTTGTCATTTCGATAGTTGAAATTTCCACCTACAAAATATTTCGGATAAAAGCCCTGGTTGTACGTCAGGCTCAGGTTGCCATTCATGCCCTTCAGCGCACCCTTCTTGGTTTTGATGTTGATTACCCCGGCGTTGCCGGAAGCGTCGTATTTCGCCGGCGGGCTTGTCATAATCTCGATCTGGTCGAGCCCGCTTGCCTGTATGCTTTTCAGAAAGGCAGCCAACTGCGTTCCGCTTAAATACGTCTGTTTTCCGTCGATCAGGATCAAAACGCCGCTTTTACCTTTCAGGCTCACATTTCCATCATTGTCTACCGACACGCCCGGCGATTTCTCCAGTATCTCCAATACATTCAACCCCGCATTGGTGGGGGAGGCATCCACATTTACCAGGGTCTTGCCGGCCCGCACTTCTACCGGTGGCCTTTTTGCGGTAACCACTACTCCTGCCATGGACTTCTCCACGGCCGGCAGTTCAATTGCTGGCAGCGATACATCAGGCCGCGCCGGCGTTATCTCAACAGCCCTGGTAGCGCTTTGATATCCTACGGCCGATACCGACACCAGGTATTTCCCATCTTCCAGGTTTTCAAATTCGAAATGGCCCCGCGCATCGGAGGCACCCATCTTAACCACCGCGGAGTCGCTGGCGTGCAAAAGCGAAACGGTCGCTGATTCCAGCGCTTTCTGCCCCGCTGTTACTATACCCGTCACGCGGCCACCCTTTCGTTGTGCCCGTGCAGGCAAGAAAAAAGCTGTGCAGCTCAGCAGCAGGATCAGATGTAAATGCTTCATGTTCGGATCAATGGCGCTTTTGTCCCTATTCAGGTACCAAACACGAAATTATTCATTGGTGTTGCGCAACTGAATACAAAAAAATAAACGGGTGTATTGTAGGATGATCGGCTTGCTATAACATGACGTTCTCGTTTTCATGATAAGTTTGACGTTGTTGCGCCGGCGATATACCGACAAAAAAAAGCAACCTGCATTTGGTGCAGGTTGCTTTTATATTTAATTATAATCCACATCATCACGTCGCCCATGCTCTATCTCCCTTCTTGTATGGAATACAGCCTTCATATTTGCCCGGCACCGCTACATAGCGCAGGGCCTTGGTAGCGCCGATTTCGGAAGTGAAATATCCCTGCAGGGTCAGGTCTTTCATCATCTTGAAATAATGTTTGGGATCTGTCTCTTTTTTACTTGCCTGGTAGTCTTTCATTTCCTTGTCGATGGCCGTCAGCAGGGTTTTCTTCTGGTCGGCATCCAGCTCCATGAAGCCTTTGCTGAACTGCTTTTGGCTGGCTTCGCCGAGCTTGGTGATGCCTTCCATAAATATTTTCTGGTCGGCTTCATCGTAACAGTCGGTCACCATTACTTTCATAAAGGCCCCTACCCCTGCGGCTTTGGCGCCGGGCGTATCGGTCGTGGGAATAATGGTATCAGCTACTTCGTCGAGCAGGGCCACGTCATCGGCCGTCAGCGCAACGGGTCCGCCCTCCTGCTTTTTTTCTTCGGTTTTACAACTGGTCAGGAACAGGCTGGAGCCTACCATGCTGCCGCCAATGATCACTGCCAGACCGGTTACCGCTTCTCTTCTTTTCATAAAGAATTATTTTTCGGTTAGTGGTGTACGTTAGAGATTTTGTTTTTTCAGCTCATTCACCGCGTAGT
>JAKPBL010000667.1 GCA_029778965.1 Bacteroidota bacterium | reverse complement strand
ATGACAACTGCAGCTATGGGAATGCCGGCTATGTTTGTCCGTCGCATTTCGTTCCCCTGGCCACGCCCGGCGTGGTGAAGCAGGGCCTCAAATGGATGGCCGATCCCACCAGCCCTTTTTACGTGCAGCCCCGGCTCAACTGGCCGCTCATCAATTGGGCGCTGACCTTTTCCAAAAACGCGACCGCCGAAAAAGTAGCCGCCGCCGCGGTGCCCCTGCGCGATATCGCCTTGTTTTCACAACAAACCTACCTCGACTGGCAAGGCGCCGGTGTAGAGATGTCGTACGAAGCAAAGGGCCTGCTTGAATATTTCCAGACCGCCGAAAAGGAAGCACATGCCCACCATGTCGCCGAACAAGCGCATGCCCTGGGGCTGCGCGCCAATGTGTTGTCGGCGGCCGAGGTGCGCGCCATGGAGCCGCAGACTACCCTGGAGTTGAAGGGCGCCCTGTATTTCCCCGACGACGCCCATATCTATCCCCCCCGGCTGATGCGCTCGCTGCGGGAGAAGCTGACCGCTATGGGCGTTCAGCTAACCGGCGACCAGGAAGTCACCGGCTTTGAAAAAAAAGGCGATAAAATCACGGCTGTTAAAACAACCAGCAAACAATTTGCTGCCGATGCCGTTGTATTGGCTGCAGGATCGTGGAGCCGCCCGCTGGCCAAAGCAGCCGGACTGGCAATTCCGCTGGTAGGAGGAAGGGGCTATTCGATTACGATGGACAATGCCGCCAATAAGCTCAATCACCCGGCCGTGCTGATGGAAGGCCGCGTAGCCATCACGCCGATGGACGGCAACAAGATCAGGTTTGGTGGTACGATGGAGATTACGTCCACCGACGAGCCGCCACGCCTGAAAAGAGTGGAAGGGATTATCAGCGCCGTGAAGAGGTACTTGCCGGAGTTTGTGATCCCGATGCCGACGGTGGATAAAGTGTGGTACGGGTTCCGGCCCTGTTCGGCCGACGGATTGCCCTATATAGGGCGCAACCCAAAATACCCCAACATGGTGCTTGCCACCGGTCATGCCATGATCGGGTTGAGCCTCGGCGCCGGTACAGGGAAGCTGGTAGCCGAGTTGTTGAACGAGCAAAAACCTTCGGTCGACCTGGCGCCCTACGATCCCGCCCGATTCAACTGATCTGATTACATTTGAACCAACTTGTTCATGATGGAAGGCAGCGCCTGTACGTACACATACGACCAAACCGGCTATTTTAATACGATTGTTACCGATTATGTAGCGGCGGCGCCGGCTCTCCGGCCTTTTTACAAGCACCCCGTTTCGCCTGAAGGCATAAAAGCAGCTATACATGCCCGTGAGCAGTTCGCTACCGACCGGCAGTTGCTGACCGATGTGCTGAAAGACCAGTACGCGCAGGCGGCGCTGCAGGGCCAGGCACTGGTCGACGCCAATATAGCCCTGCTGGCAAAGCCCACTACCTTCAGCATCTGCACCGCACACCAGCCCAATATATTTACCGGCTACCTGTATTTCATCTACAAAGTGCTGCACGTGGTAAAGATCGCGGCCGCCCTGAAGTCGGCCCACCCACACTATGATTTCGTACCGGTCTATTATATGGGCAGCGAAGACGCCGATCTCGAAGAATTGGGCAAAGTGTTCCTGAACGGAGAGAAGCTGGTTTGGGATACGAAGCAGACCGGCGCCGTGGGCCGGATGAAACCAAAGGGGCTGGAGGGGCTGATCGAACGTATCAGCGGTGAGCTATCGGTGCAGCCGCACGGCCCTGAACTGATCGGCCTGCTGAAGGCATCGTATGTGGGTGCGCCCGATATTCAAACCGCCACTTTCCGTTTAGTGCACGGTTTGTTTGCCGCTTTCGGTGTAGTGGTGCTGATAGCGGATGAGCCGCGGCTGAAGCGGCGCATGTTACCCGTATTTGCCGACGACCTGTTTGCGCAGAAGCCGTCTTTACTGGTAAAGAAAACCACCGCGGCGCTTTCACAGCATTACAAGGTGCAGGCCAATCCGCGTGACATCAACCTGTTTTACCTGAAAGACGCGTTGCGTAACCGCATAGAAAAAACGGGGGATGTATGGACGGTAGTGGATACGGACATCCGTTTCGATGAAGCCGCACTGCGCCGGGAGCTGAACGATCACCCTGAGCGGTTCAGCCCGAATGTAATACTGCGCGGACTATACCAGGAAACGATCTTGCCGAATATTGTTTTTGTGGGGGGTGGGGGAGAACTGGCCTATTGGCTGGAGCTTGGCGACCTGTTCCGGGCCTATGGCGTACCTTATCCCGTACAGGTATTACGCAATTCAATTTTGTTACTGGAACCGGCGGCTGTGGCTTTGCAAAAAAAGACCGGCATCGCCACCGACGATATCTTCAAAAAGGAAGAGCAGTTGCTGAATGAGCTGGTGAAGCGCGACAGTGCGGTGCAGGTGCATCTCAGCAACGAGATTCGCGATGCGGGCGCTTTTTACGGCCATGTGTCGGCGATGGCCGGCAAGGTGGATACTACTCTCGTGCCGCACGTCGCGAGCCTGCAAAAACGGATGCTGCATCAGTTGCAGGAGTTGGAAAAAAAGATGCTTCGGGCCGAGAAGAGGAAGTTCACCGACCAGGCGCGCCAACTGGCGCGTTTGAAAGCGCTGACTTTTCCGCAGGGAAATCTGCAAGAGCGGCGGGATAACTTTATGCCTTTTTATGCGGCTTACGGGAAAGATCTGCTGCAGTGGATCTACGAGGCGTCGCTCACCTTCGAGCAGCGGTTTGTGGTGCTGCCTATACCGGTGTCCTCATAACCTCGTAAGCAGCGCTCCTGTTTTCTATAGGTTTCTACCGCCTTGGCTTTCGGTATCGAACCCGTTCGGCTGGCCGCTGGCTTTGAGCTTTTCCACTTTGCCCAATACTTCTTTTTCTAGACCTGCCTTGTAGGCGGCTATTTTTTCGCCGGTGGTTTTATCGAAGGCGCCGACGATCGAAGCGGCGAGGATGCCGGCATTTTTTGCCGCATTGAGGGCTACCGTAGCCACGGGGATGCCATTGGGCATTTGCAGGATCGACAGCACAGAGTCCCAGCCGTCGATGCTATTCGACGATTTTACCGGAACGCCGATTACGGGCAAGGGTGTCAGTGAAGCCACCATGCCCGGCAGGTGCGCAGCGCCGCCGGCTCCGGCGATAATGATTTTGAGTCCGCGGTCTTTCGCCTGTGTAGCGTACTGCACCATTCTTTGGGGCGTACGATGTGCCGACACTACTGTCAGTTCATACGAGATGCCGAAATGAGCGAGCATATCCGCCGCCGGCTGCATTACCGGCAGATCGCTGTCCGAGCCCATGATGATTCCCACTAGCGGGGCATTGCTGGTTGCCATATAATCTGTCTTGCCTGCAAAGCAACGGTAAAAAAGCCGTTCGCAGCCATTTTTTCTGCATTCCTGCTGCTTGATAGAATGGCAAATAGCTTAAGCCCCAAACTGCCTCAAATGATGGTCAAGATGTTTCCATTGCAAAATGGCCCATTCTTCCGGTGTCATTTTCCCTAAAAAGGAATGCGGATGCGTTGTGCATTTACCCGGTCCGTCGTGGTGAAAAGTTTTGACAAGCGCTATTGCTTTGCTTTTTTCCTGTTCAAAATCCCGACTGTCGGTAAATACATAATTTTTGTCTGTGGGACCGTTTTTGGAGAATGGTTTATCATTCAAAAATTTTTGCTTAAAAAAGCCCCCAATGATTCTGCCGATGAACATCCTTTTCGGGAAGTTTCGTCCCATAGCGGTTTCCAACGAAGCATTTAGGTGGGCAAGCATTTGCCCCACAGTCATTTTCCCCCAAAGCCTTTGGGCATGGGGCGTTAGCTTGTCAAGTCGCTCTAAAATTCCTTCAACGTCTTTCGCATGGTATAAGTTGTTCATTTATTTGTTTGATTTTTTTCTGTATTTGCCAATAATGCGCCAACGGGTCTTTAAACATTCCCTGCCTGTAAGTCAAACCAGCGCATGGTTTTGTGCTAGAATTTTTCAGGAATACCATATTGGATTTTCTTCACCGTAAACCTGGCATAGCTGTAGTCTCCTTCCTGTAGCGTATATATGGCTTCAATAGTGGTGGGAATGAATATTCCATTTAATTGTTTGTAGTTGGATATTTTGCCCACCCAGGTTTCCAGCTTCCCTTCCCCCATGTGCCGGCTGGTTTGCAATGCGGTGATCTCTCCAACGAGATTAAACGTGACGAGATACTTTAATGAAAAACCCAGGTAAGTAAAATGCAATTGTGCGGTCTGGTTGTCGACCGCTGTCCACTGCAGGTTTTCATTTGGTAGTAGGTTGGTCGGAAACCAAACGCTTTCAGCCAGCCATCGAAGGAGTTCGGCCTGGTCGTATTTTTCGCCTTGTCCGCCTGCAATTTTAACAAGCCCGAAAAGAGAAACCACCAGCCTGCCTTTGTCGAGGATGTACATGTCCTTTGCGGTAAACAGGGGAGTAGACCCTCTCCAGATGAACCCTGGTCTTTCAGTGGTAAAATATTGTTCGCCTGCTATGTTCATCCAGCTCTTTTGGGGTTCAGTCTTAAACTGTCCATCGTGTTTCA
>JAKPBL010000664.1 GCA_029778965.1 Bacteroidota bacterium | reverse complement strand
GGAATGGAACAATGCCGGTGGCTTTCGCGGGCATTGGCTGCACGAGTGATCAGATGATATAGGCGCCCGTAACGCGATCGCCGTTCACCTCCACATAGATATGCTCCTGCAAGGTGGTAGCCAGGCTAACGCCTACATAATCGGCTTTTACGGGAAAAGCCTTGTGGGTGCGTTCCACCAGCGTCAGCAGTTGTATCCGTCGCGGATGGCTGTTCAGGAAGGGCTTCAGTGCATAAAGGCTGGTTTTACCACTGTTCACCACATCGTCGACCACGATCACCACCCGGTCGTTGAAATCGGGTTCGGGGCTGAGCGTCACGGCGCCGGGATGGCGCTTGTTGAGCGACAGCTCGATGATTTCGGCATCGAGTCCACCGATTTCTTTTATCAAACGGGCAAGTATATGCGCCATTACCACGCCGTTGTCGCGAACGCCGGCGAGTATGATCTTATCGGTTGTTTCGCCCAGCTCTTCCGCAATTTCATACGCCATCCGTTCCAGCTTAACGGCGGCGGCCGCTTCGTCGAGTATGTATTTCTTTTCCGTCTCCATGCCTGGTTTTGAGGTCGAAAAATTACGACAAAACCCCGAGCCATCGGGAAATCACTTAATTTAGTTTGCTCAAGGCCGCTTATGCAACTCTTACAGCAAATTGTATTTCTGGCAGTGGCAGCACTGGCCGTTTATCTCTTTTCCCGCCGGGTGATGCGCATCCGGCGCAATATACTTTTGGGAAGAGACGCCGACTTTACCGGCAACCACCCGCAACGCTGGCGGAACCTGCTGCTGCTTGCTTTCGGCCAGAAAAAAATGTTCGCCAACCCGCTGGTAGCGCTGATGCACCTGGTGGTGTATGCGGGTTTTATCATCATTAATATCGAGATTGTGGAGATCGTGCTCGACGGGTTGCTGGGCACGCATCGTCTCTTCCGGCGACCGCTGGGCAGCCTCTATCCTGTTCTGATCAATGTGTTTGAATGGCTGGCCGTTGGTGTGATCGCTGCCTGTGCCATTTTCCTGGCTCGCCGCAACGTGATGAAGATAAAACGCTTCATCAGCCAAGACCTCGACGGGTGGCCGCGTTCCGACGCCAATTACATCCTGTTGTCGGAGATCGTGCTGATGAGCCTGTTTTTGCTGATGAATGCCGCCGACCCCGCTGTTGATTTTTCCGTTTCCCAATGGCTCAAGCCGCTCTTCGCCGGCTGGTCGCCCCATTCGCTGCATGTATTTGAACGTGTTTGCTGGTGGCTGCATATCGTGGGCATTTTCGTCTTCCTGAACTACCTGCCGTTCTCCAAGCACCTGCATATATTGCTGGCTTTTCCCAATGCCTGGTATGCACGCCTGGCGCCACCGGGAAAGATGAACAATATGCCGGCCATCCAGCAGGAGGTGTTATATGCCATGCAGCCTGAACTGGCGCCGGCCGATGCTGCCGCACCGGCTGCTTTTGGCGCCAAAGAAGTTACCGACCTGAGCTGGCGCAACCTGCTCGATGCGTATAGCTGTACCGAATGCGGCCGTTGTTCGGCCGCCTGCCCCGCCACGCTTACCGGTAAAAAGCTCTCGCCCCGCAAGATCATGATGAGCACGCGCGATTGCCTCGAAGACCGGGGCAGGCTGCTCGACCTCAGACAGTCTCCCGATAATGGCAAAACCCTGCTGCACGGTTATATTACGGTTGAAGAGCTGCGCGCCTG
>JAKPBL010000639.1 GCA_029778965.1 Bacteroidota bacterium | reverse complement strand
GGCGGGTGCCGCAGGCAAAAGACCTGCTGGCGGTAATGGCGATCACGGCTTTCCGCTTCGACGACAACGCGCTGGTGCTGGAATTGAAAACCCTTGGTCCCGTTGCCTGATGCGCCGGTTGCTCTGCATACTTGTCTTGTTCTCGAGCTGTTCGTTTTCGGGTAAAACGACACGGAAAAAGCTGGCGGCGGCCCGTGCGGAGGCGCCTTTTGACGCCATCATTGTTCCGGGTGTTCCCCTGGAAAATGGACAATGGAGCCGCATCATGAAAGGTCGTGTTTACTGGGCGAAGTACCTGTTCGATCAGGGCATTGCCCGCAATATCATTTTCAGCGGCGCGGCTGTTTATACCCCCTATGTAGAAGCGGAGGCCATGAAGCAGTACGCGCTGGCGCTGGGATTGCCGGAAGCGCATTTGTTTACGGAAACCAGTGCGGAGCATAGCACGGAGAATGTTTATTACAGCTACCAGGTGGCAAAAGCCCATGGGTTTACGCACATCGCCGTGGCCAGCGATCCGTTTCAGACAAAGCTTCTAAAACGTTTTATCCGGAAAAAAGTCGATCCGCAGGTACGGCTCATTCCTTTTGTGGTTGACACCCTGCAAATGCTCGAACCCACCATGACCGACCCGGTAATCGACTTCTCCGAACTGAAGCAGGTGCCGTTCACCAGCATCGTTGAGCGGGAAAGCATTCGCCAACGCTGGCGGGGTACCCGCGGCAAGAACATCGACTACCGGAAATAAGCGTTTTTCCGTGCAGGCTTATCGGGCAAAAAAGTCGATTCGGCGAAGCTTTCGGGTCAATAAGCCAATAGATTCTTCAGGGGGCTGTCGCTGCTGCATCTTTGCTATACCAACAGATCGCAAGACGGTTGGTTGTTACAAGGAATGCCTCTATTTTTGATCCCTACCCTACCTTAGTGCCCCCTGACCCGGGGCATTTTTTTTGCCTTTAACTGGCGTTGATATACGATAACCGGCAATCACGGTCAGAACTGATCGGATACCACGCTGCGGGGGGCCGACGATTTTATACCCAGCAATACCCTGCTGCCCGTGGGTGGTGGCGCCATGCCGGTGCGGAGAAGTATTTTTTCTTCACCGTGCTGAAGCACCCATTCATAAGCAGAGCCCAAAAAATAAGCCTGCCGTAAAATGGCTTCGAGGCCCGCGTCGTGCGCACCGGTGAGCGGCTCCAGGTGTTCCGGCCGCACGAGGCGGCGGCCAAGCGGCGTGCTGAAAAGATTGTATTTGCCGAAAAGCCGCGCTACATAGCGGTTCACGGGGTGATGGTATATTTCGGTTGGGCTTCCCCGTTGTACCAACCGGCCTTCCTGCAATACGATAATGTCGCCGGCCCAGGCAAGGCTGTCGGCCGGGTCGTGCGAAACCAGTATGCAGGTGCAATCCAGTTGCTGCTGCATCTCTTCCAGTACGTCCCACAACTGGTCGCGGTGAAAACCGTCGAGGTTGGAAAAAGGTTCGTCGAGCAGCAGCAGGCGCGGACCGCCCAGCAAC
>JAKPBL010000623.1 GCA_029778965.1 Bacteroidota bacterium | reverse complement strand
CCAGTAATTCCATCACTTTCCCTGCATCGCCGCCAATGCGGGTATGCCCCTGGAGCGAAAGCACGAGGTCTATTTTATTACCCGGCCTGATGGCCTTGATAAATCCTGTCAACGGGTCGCCCACCTGTATATTGCGGAATATATCGCTGAAATGCAACACACCGGTATGCCGGCCGTTGATGATCATCGTGTACCCGATATCCGTTCGGCGATACGTCAGCAGGTTTACTTCTTCTCTTTCTTTGACTGTTAACGGATCGTTGCTGAGCAGCGATTCTATTTTTTCAGTGGCTGCCACCCTGCCCGTTCGCTCGTCGATATAGATATGCACGATGTAAATACCGCCTACGCGCATGGGTAAACGCATTTGCGAGCGTGGTACGAAAATATCCTTCATCAATCCCCAGTCCAAAAAAGCGCCGTGATCGGTAACCGACACCGCTTTCAACGGAACAATATCGCCCACTTTGCCCAGTGGCGTCTGCGTGGTGGCGATCAGCCGGTCTTCCGAATCATGGTAGAGAAATACCCGAAGCCTGTCGCCCGCTTTCAGGCCGGCGGGTACAAACCGCCGGGGCAATAAGATACCTTCACGGCCATCGTTGAGGTACACACCAATGGAGGTCTCGCGAATCACTTCTAGTGTATTATAGTCACCTATATGCAGGGGAAAAATATCGGGCATCTGCCAAAGTTACTACATAAAAAATCGTGCCGGCGGGAAACCGACCATTGGAAAGAACAGCACGAATGTGTGGAAGCAAATACACGGCAATCCGATTGCTTTTCACTGGTGGCGATTCGGTATGTTTGCCTAATTTCAACGTATATACCGGCAGGATGATTCTGATAGTCGACGACAAAAAGGAAAATATTTTCAGCCTGAAAACACTGCTGGAAATACATCATTTCGACGTAGATACGGCCGGTTCGGGCGAGGAAGCCCTGAAAAAGATCCTGAAGAACGATTACTGCCTCATTATCCTGGACGTACAGATGCCGGGCATGGACGGCTTTGAAGTAGCCGAAGCCGTTTCAGGGTTCGGCAAAGCGAAAGACATCCCCATTATTTTTTTATCGGCTGTAAACACCGACAAAAAATTCATTACGCGCGGTTATTTGTCGGGCGGCATGGATTACGTGGCCAAACCTTTCGACCCTGATCTGCTGCTGCTGAAAGTGAAAACCTTTTACAAGCTTTATATGCAAAAAAAGGAGCTCGACGACATACAGGTATCACTGAAAGAGGAGATCAATTATCGGAAGAAAGCAGAAGACCGGCTGCAGGAATCGTATGAAGAGTTGCGCAACATACTGGAATCCATTCCGCAGATCGCGTTCACCGCTTCCGTAACAGGGCAACTGGAATTCGTGAACCAGCATTGGCTCGAATTTGCGACCAGCAGGCATGATTTTCCCGAGGTGCACCCCGGCGATACCACTGTAGCAGCTATTTTGCAGCAGGCCATCGGCAGTGGTGAAAAGCTGTCGGCAGAGATAAGGATCAGGGAAAGGCAATCGGGCAGTTTCCGCTTTCACCAACTAACGGTGTCGCCGGTACGAAAAGACAAGAATATCTCGAAATGGGTAGGCGTTTTCTCAGACATACACGCCCAGCGAATGACAAACCAGTTGCTGGAAACCATGGTGGTCGAACGTACCGCCGAATTGCAAACGGCCAATACCGAGCTCGCTGCGCGAAACAACGAGCTGGAGCAGTTTGCATTTGTTACCTCGCACGACCTCAATGAACCCCTGCGGAAAATAAAAGTGTTCGTCGACCTGCTCCGGTCGCGGTTCCTCGTCAATAACAAGGAAGCTATTTCCTATATCGACAAGATCACCCGCTCTTCTGTACGGATGACCGAGCTGATAGACGACCTTACCCAGTATTCGAAGCTGGACATCGCCGCAGCCACCGTCAGCATCGACCTCAACCAGATGCTCGAAGAGATACTGATCGACCTCGAGTTGGTGATCAGGGAAAAGCAGGCTGAAATAACCATAGATTCCCTGCCTGCCATCAAGGGCATACCGGGGCAGATAAGGCTGGTATTCCAGAACCTGATCGGCAATGCGATGAAATTTGTACAGGCAGGCACACCGCCGCGCGTACGGATCAGGGCGGGGCGGGTGGAAGAACCCGACAGTGCTGAAGAAGCGGCTGGCGGCCGGTTTATACGCATCACCGTCGCAGACAACGGCATCGGCTTCGACGAAAAATACCTGTCGAGGATATTCTCCGTTTTCCAGCGGCTGCATACCAAAGACCAGTACGAGGGCAGCGGCATCGGGCTATCAATCGTAAAGAAGATCATCGAAAAGCACCAGGGCTATATAACGGCGAAGAGCGAAGAAGGAAAAGGAGCGACCTTTATCATATTGCTTCCGCTCTCTACAGAAACAAAACCCGCATAATGTCTATGAAACCCGGCCTGCTCGACCTGTCAAAAACATCTGCCTTCAAAAGAAACCTGCTCATCGGTTTTGCCGTTTCTTTCCTGCTGCTGCTGATAAGCTCGGTTGCTTCCTACCAGAGCATCAGGACCCTGATCGAAAGAGCGGCCCTGGTAGATCATACCAACGATGTTATCAGCCAGGCCGAAGACGTCATCAGCCGGCTGAAAGATGCCGAAACCGCCCAACGGGGTTTCCTGCTGACAGGACGCGACGAGTTTCTCATTCCGTATAACGGCACCGCTGAAATGGTGCGCGAGCGGTTGCAGAACCTGCGCGCATCCACGATCGACAATCCGGCCCAGATCGCCCGCATCGACGAGCTCGACAATAAGATGAAGCTGCGTTTCATCCAGCTCCAGAACCTGATCGCCAAAAAAAGAAGCGGCGCCGAGGTAACGATGGAAGACATGCAGGCAGGCCGTATCAGCATGGACGAGATCCGTACCATCATCAATACCATGGTGCAGGCCGAGCACCGCCTGCTCGACGAGCGAACCGCCGAAATGGCGAATGTAGCCAACTATACGCCCGTCGTCATCGTTGTAACGGCATTGCTCTCGATGGGTATCATTCTCGTGTCGTTCCGCCGTATTACACGCGACCACGACAACCGGGTAGCCCTGCAGGAGGTGCTCGAAGAAAAAGAGAGAGACATTAACCGGCGCATCGGGCTGATACGCGAGGTGGCGGCAAAAATTGCCGATGGCGATTATTCCATCCGCACTTCCGACAACGATACCGACGGACTGGGCTCTTTGTCGAACGCGTTGAACCGGATGGCCGCTTCGCTCGAAAGATCGTTCCAGCAGCTTGCTGACAAAGAATGGCAGCAAAGCGGCATTGCCGCGCTGGCGGAGGTCATGTCGGGCGAAAAGGAGCCGGAGCAATTGGCAAAAGACGCGCTCGATTTCATTGCCCGGTATACCAATAGCCAGATGGGCGCTATCTATCTTGCCACTGCCGGGAAACATTTCAAAAGGGAAGCAGGATATGCCCTGGCAGGAAAGCAGGGCCCTGTATACCTGGAGCCGGGCGAAGGGCTGGCAGGCCAGGCCATCCGGGCGCGCCAACGGCTGTTG
>JAKPBL010000602.1 GCA_029778965.1 Bacteroidota bacterium | reverse complement strand
AAGGGCAGCATCGCAAAGGGGGTAGCATTGTTTCCGCAGAAGAATTCAACCGTGGTGCCGGCGGGTTCAGGCGCAGCGCCATCATTGACCAGCGTCACTTCGGCAATGGTTGGATAGGGTTGTCCCGGCGTCGGGTTCGACGGCGCTGAACGCACGCTCGTGATCCGCACCCTCGCCTTGGTAACGGTGATGCTGAATACGTCGTTTCCCATAATGGTTTGCCCGGCGGCAACGCAGGTATAAGCCGGCGAACTGCAGGTATAAGGCGAGCTGGTCCTGATATATTCGGTCGAAAGCTGGAAGCTGCCGCAGCCGTTGATCATTTTCTTCGGAACCACCTGGTATTGATAGTTCATGGCCGTGCCTGAACTGATCCCGGCAGGTACTACCAGCTTGAGAATGGTTTCACCCGATGGCGTGAGTACGGGCCTGTTGCTGCTCATTACCAGCACCGGTGAGCTAACGCCTGCGAAGCTGCCGGCAACATATTCCAGCCCGTTGGGAATGGTTATTTTGATGGTATCGCCCGTGGCCGTGCTGGTAGCGAGCGTGGATGCGCGGCCGGTGACGACAAAATTATTGCAACGTTGCGCAGGCGCCGTGCTCGACATGAGGAAGCTGGCTGATCCCGGCACCGCAGCATTGGTGATGGTGATCGAGTTGGTGCGAACGGTGTTGTTGTAGCCGAGGTTGGCAGGAATCGGATCGCCGCAGGGGCGTTCGGCCTGCTGTTGTGCCAGGAAGCGGCTGTTGTTCACAAAACCACAGGTGGTGTTGTAGGTCAGCCGCAGCTTGGCTTTCCGGTTATCGGCCCCGGGATTGTTAATAACGCCCGGTAATCCCCGGGTGCCCCACATCGCCTGTACTGCGGGATGGTCTTCAATCCGGTAGGTATAGACGTCGCCGACAATAACGGGCGTTACCGAATACCACATTCCGCTTCCCCACGGATACTGTATTTGTGCCGACGTGATGTTTACACCCGGCGGCGGCGTAACCAGGAAGCGGGGGTTGTCGGCAAAGCCGCCGGCAGCGCTGTTGATGGAAAATTCCACGTAATCGGTCGCGCAGAAATCAAGTGAAGGCGTTTGCGGTTGTTTATCGACCGTAAGCTGTATCTGGCTGGGGTAGTTGTCAATTTTAAGCCAAACCGTTTTCGTGCAGTTCTGCGGCGAATAGGCCGTGGGATAACCGGTACAGCCCCATCCGAAATTGATGGCCATGCTGTCGGCGCCGCAAACGGTGGTGCGCGCCTGTATGGTGAAATTCCTGTTGGCGCTGGTGGCCAGTGTGTTTAACCGGTAAAAGCCGTTGGCATCGGGTGTAATGGTGGTGTTGCCTTCTTTTACCACGATATTGGTGAAGCCGTTCGTGGGGCTTATATAAAAATAGCTGTTGTTGGCGGCGATTTGGTTGCTCTGGTTCTGCAGCACTACATTCCAGGTGCCGCTGCCGTCGGCGCTGATCACGGTGCTGCCGCCACTGATCACGGGAATCGGTGCCGTATATATCCAGCCATTGGAGTAGCCGCTGCCGGCAGTGGGCATTTTGTGATAGGCAGGGGTGTTCAGGTTGTTGCCGATATTGCTTGTCCACAGGTTGTTGGGATAAACGCCGTTGGCGGCATCACAGGTAGGGTCAACCGAAAAGTAGAACCGGATGTCTTCCTGTTCGTCGGCGGGTATGATGGTGCCGCCGTTAACAGTGTACACTTTACTGATATTGGCAACGACCAGGATATTGCCGGTTTGCGTAACCACAACACCTGCCGCCGCCGCAGTGATGCTGGGGGTGGTATAGGCATTGCTGCTGATGTTATACCGCGTTGCGATGAAGTAGCCGCTGCCTGCGCGGTAGGTAAAGCCTGGCGGCAGGGTGATCTTCATGGTATCGAGCAATCCGAAATTGCGCAGCTCGTAGGGGAAGATGTTGGGGCCTTCCTGCGACCGGGTGTATTGCCTGAAATTGGCAGACAGGCTATTGGTGCAGCCGTTGATCACCTGGGTGGGTGGTATATAGAGACTGAACAGGATACCGCTGATCTCATTATAATCGTTGTAGTGGTCGCAGGTATAGGTTTGCCCATTCAGCGGCGCCGTTTGGTTGACGGTCTTTTGCACGTAGGTGCCATACACTTCGTTCCTGGTAACAATGGTGGTGGGGCTCGATGAATTGGTGCCGTTATACCGGTACGCATTGTAATAGTTGACGGTATAGTTGGCTATTACCACGATGCTGTCGTTCGTGGCAAAGTTGCCGCCACGGCAGCCTGCATCGATCTGGTAATGCGCATAGCGGCCGCCGGTGCCGGTTATCGCCGGCGTTACAGAACAGGCAATGGGGGTGGCTGCAGGATTGCTGTTGGGATAGATCAGCACCCGGGCATTCGGCAAGGCATTGAGTGTGGCGACTGCCTGGGTACCTGCATTGGCGCCCAGGTCGAAATCCACATACACATATTTGAAGGGCTGGCCCACATTCGGATCGGTGGGTTCTGTATTGGGGAATATTTTGATCTGCCATATCCCCTGCAGGGTATCGCCGTTTACGCTGTGATGGTCGTTTATTTTCGAGAGGTCGATCGATCCGCCGGCATCGGCGATATGGTCGTTGTCGTTATCGGGAAGACCGTATGAAATTCTTTTCAGCACAAACTGCTGCGGCGTGGCGCCGCCGCGCGGGCAGGGGGAGGGGCAGTGCAGGTTGGTCGATACATTTTTACAGGCCATCCTGAATACCGGCGCGCAGGGAGCATACTGGTCCATCAGCGATACCGATATGGTTTTGGTGCCGCCGGTACCACAGGCAGCAATGAGCGGCACGGTTATGCGTGAATTGTCGAAGACCTGGTTCTGGAAAAGCGGACCGATAAGGATGGTATCGTGGCTGGCATTGAAAGCCATGGGGAAAGGAATGCCTTTTATGGTCACAGCCGGTGCATTCGGCGCGATGCCCGTGCTGCCAACCGCAATGGCGATATAGGTTTGCCCGGAAAGGTCGAGTTTGTTGACGGTTCTGAGCAGGTTCGCGTTTATCGTCAGGTCGAACGGTTCATTGCCGCTGATATCGGAAGGCATTTCAAGGGTGCTGCGCAGGTAGGCATACGACCGGTTGAAAAAGTTCTTATAGCTTTCGTTGTAGTTCGCCGTGCGGCAGGAGTTCTGGTATTCCAGCGCACCGTTGATGCTGACGAACGAAATACCTTCGATGCCACAGGTGGCAAACGACGGGCACGAAAAGTTTTGCGCTTTGTAGTAAACATCCACGGTCAGGTAAGCGCCCGCGGGCACGATGACCGTATTGGAGCCGAATCCTTTTACTTCCATCGGCGTAAGCGCACTGGTGCAGCCGGCATCATAGAAAGTTCTGAGCGGGTAGGTGTTCGTGATCACCTGGAAGTTGCGGATCACGCCGATCGAATCGCCGGCGGCATTTCTTACTGTCCACGGCCGCGACGTATCGGGATAGGTATATGATTCGTGCGAAGCGGGAACGGCGCCCCTGGCATAAAGTACGATCTCGGTGGCGGGCCCCGCGCCGCTATTGGTAATACGCAACTGCTGCAGCAGGCTTTCGCCCCTGAAACAATAGTTGTGGTTCGGATTGGGCAGGGTGGTGGTCAGCAGCGGAAGCCGGTTGTTCATGGTGAGATTGGCAGTGGCCGTAACCTGCTGGCAACTGTTGCCCTCGTGGTCGTACCAGGCGGCACCATAGCGCGTATTGACATCGCATTTGAGAATAGTGAAGGTTTCGGCAAAACTGATGGCCGACCCGGTATTGCAAAGCTGCTTGTTGGCGCCCAGTGCCGTGCCGCTGACCTGGAAATACAGGCTGTCGCCGTTCGTGTACGCCGGCGTGAGCACTTCGGCGCCTACTTTCAGGCTAACGAACTGAACACTCGATGCGGGGTACACCAGCCAAAGCCCGAGGGTGTCGACGCAACCCAGTCCGCCGTTGGTAATGGTAAAATTGCGGGTGTAGGTATTGCCCACATCGGTATTTACCATCGAAGGCGGCGGCACCAGGGTAAGTGTAGGCGCCAGCAGGTTGTAGTTGTTGTTATTGGCATCGTCGTCGACCGCATTGCACGGTCCGCTGCTGCTAACGGTCACATTGTCTTTGGTGGAAGAAGCGGTTCCGCAGTTTGCCCTTCGTTTGATGGTGAACGTGATAAACTGGCCATTGTCTGTGTTGCCGACCAGGAACTCCGGGTTCTGCAGGTCGGTGATATCAGATTCGGTGATGGTTAATGAAGGGGAGCCTGCGATGGCAGTGACCGATCCCGGGATGTATTCGATAACACCCGGCGTATTGATGGCGCCGAGATTTATTTTTACGCGAACATCGGAGCAGGCAGGAAAGTCGATCCTTACGGTAAGCAGCGAACTGTCGAGGCCGCGCGAAATGGATTGAGCCGGCACCGGGTAGCTGATTACCTGCGAAATGGCCGTCAGCCGGCAGGCGATGGCCAGTATAAAAAACAAAAAATATGATAGGTAACCACGGTGCTGCATGGGATATAGGGGGGCTTATCGACAGGAATGGCTGTTTCTTCGCCTCAACGAACGCACCCCGGCCCTTCTTTATTATAATAAACCACTATTTGACTGTTATTTTACCCATAAACAGCAGTAGGAATGATTTTTATTTTTAAGGAAAGCATTTTGCCCTTACCTTTGCACTCCACATCGCGAAGTAGAGCAGCGGTAGCTCGTCGGGCTCATAACCCGAAGGTCGGAGGTTCGATCCCTCCCTTCGCAACCAAGAAGCCTACCTGGTAGGCTTTTATTTTTTTGCGGCAGTACCTGCGCAACTGATTATCTCCAGTTCCCGGCCCACCGGTGTTCAAGTTCTGCCCAGTTTTTTTGCTATGAAAGCAGGATTTGTAAACATATTTGGCAAGCCGAACGCGGGGAAAAGCACCCTGCTGAATGCCCTTATGGGCGAGAAGCTGGCGATTGTTTCGCCCAAGGTGCAGACCACCCGTCACCGCATCAAAGGCATACTGACCGAGCCGGGCTACCAGGTCATCTTCTCCGATACGCCGGGCATCATCGAACCCAAATACAAGCTGCACGAGAAAATGATGCAGGCGGTTAAATCGGCGCTCGAAGACGCCGACCTGGCTTTGCTGCTGGTAGATGTGTTCGATAACTGGGAAGAAAGCAATGCCATTTTTTCATCGCTGCGGCTGAAAGTGCCGGCCCTGCTGGTGCTGAACAAGATCGATGGCGCCGGGGCCGCGAGGCTGGAAGAAGCGAAAGCCTATTTCGCCACACAGCCTTATGTACAGGAAATCATTCCGGTATCTGCCCTGACGGGCGAAGGCATGGACCGCCTGCTGCCGGCCATCCTTGCCCGGATGCCCGAGGGCGAGCCTTTCTTCGATGAAGAGAACCTGACCGATCTGCCCACCCGCTTTTTTGTGGGTGAGCTGATCCGGGAGCAGATATACCGGCTGTACCAGGATGAGATTCCTTATCACACCGCCGTGCTGGTGCAGGCTTTCCAGGAAAAAACCACCCTGGTGAAGATACAGGCCGATATCATCGTGCAGCGCGATACGCAAAAAGGCATTGTGCTGGGAGAGAAAGGAAAGATGATCCGCGAGCTGGGCACCCGCTCGCGCGAGCAGATCGAGAAATTCCTGCAGCAGAAAGTATTCCTGGAACTGTTCGTTAAGGTACGTCCCAAGTGGCGCGACAACGAATTGTACCTGCGTGAATACGGCTACCAGTAGCCCGTAAAATTTTATTGTTGACTTTTGATTTATAAAAGATGCCCGGATATACAGTTGCCATCGTTGGCCGTCCCAATGTGGGAAAAAGCACATTTTTCAACCGGTTGCTCGAACAGCGCAAAGCGATCGTCGACGACCAGAGCGGTGTAACCCGCGACCGCCAGTACGGCGTGGCCGAATGGACCGGCAAAACATTCAATGTAATAGATACCGGCGGCTTTGTAGACCGCAGCCACGATGTTTTTGAAAAAGAGATCAGGAAGCAGGTGCTGATTGCCCTTGAAGAAGCGGATGCGCTGATCTTTATGACAGATACCTCAACGGGGATCACCGACCTCGATGAAGCGATGGCCGACCTGCTGCGCCGCTCTACCAAGCCCGTTTACCTGGCCGTGAACAAGGTAGACAATCCGCAGCGCATGCTTGAAGCGGCAGAGTTCTATTCGCTTGGTTTTGAAAACGTGTTTTATTTGTCGGCCGCCAGCGGCAGCGGTACCGGCGAACTGCTCGATGCCGTGGTAGCGGCGATACCCGAAGACCGGCAGGCGGGAGACGACAACGACGACGTTCCCAAATTTGCCATCATTGGCCAGCCGAACGTGGGCAAGTCGTCGTTGCTGAATGCACTGGTAGGGCAGGAGCGCACCATCGTGAGCGATGTGGCGGGCACCACGCGCGACACCATCCATACCCATTACAATCTTTTCCAGAAAGAATTCATCCTGATCGATACGGCTGGTATCAGGCGCAAGCAGAAGGTGCACGAAGACCTCGAGTTTTATTCGGTGATCCGCGCCATAAAGGCGATGGACGAAGCCGATGTCTGCTTCCTGCTGCTGGATGCGGAAAAAGGGATCACCGCGCAGGACCTGAGCATTTTCAGCCTGGCCGCCCGCAAGGGAAAGGGAATAGTAGTGCTCGTGAATAAATGGGACCTGGTAGCCAACAAAGCCACCAATACGGCCCGGGATTATGAAAAGCAATTGAAAGAACGGCTGGCGCCCTTTACCGATGTGCCCGTGCTGTTTATTTCGGCAAAAGAAAAAACGAGGATATACCAGGCCATGGAAAAAGGCCTGCAGGTAGTGGAGAACCGGAAGCGGAAAATACCCACTTCGCAGCTCAATGAGGTCATGCTGAAGGCCATTGCAGCCTACCATCCGCCGGTGGTAAGGGGCAATCCCGTCAGCATTAAATATGTGACCCAGTTGCCCACCGTGGTGCCCTCTTTCGCTTTCTTCTGCAATTACCCCGACGACGTTAAGACGCCTTACAGGAACTACCTGGAAAACAAGCTGCGGGAGTCGTTCGATTTCAGTGGGGTGCCGGTTCGGATATTCTTCCGGAAGAAATAACGCATAACAGGGTTATTTTTACAGGCTGCTACTGGTTAGAGCAAAAGGAAAGGAAATGCTTTTGGCTTTCCGAACAATTCGATAAAAACACTGTTTTAGAACCGATTTTTCAGTTCACATCTTTCTATATGAGATATAGCTTTTGGTTTTTATTCCTCTTGGCGGGAGCCAGGCAGGCTGTATGCCAGGCGCCTTCCGATTCAACGCTGGTGGCGCCCGGCCTGCAGCAATGCATCCAGTATGCCCTTCGTCACCAGCCTGCTGTTCAGCAGGCGGTGATCGATGAGCAACTGGCCGAAACAACTATCCGCACCCGGCTGGCCGACTGGTATCCCCAGTTGAACCTGAATTACCTGGCGCAGCATAATTTCC
>JAKPBL010000593.1 GCA_029778965.1 Bacteroidota bacterium | reverse complement strand
AAGGGCATCGATATAACGGGCATCTGCTTCCTGTAGCAGGGCCACTTTATCGGGGGTTACTTCGCCGAGGATGCGGATGGCCAGGCCCGGGCCGGGGAAGGGATGGCGGTCGAGCAGCTCGTCGGGGATGCCCAGCTCGCGACCCACGCGGCGCACTTCGTCTTTGAACAGGAAACGCAGCGGCTCTACCAGGCCCAGCTTCATGGTGTCGGGCAGGCCGCCCACATTGTGGTGCGATTTGATGGTCACCGAGGGGCCGTGCACTGATACGCTTTCGATCACGTCGGGGTAGATGGTGCCCTGGCCCAGCATTTCAATGCCTTCGATCTGGTTGGCTTCTTCCTGGAATACCTCGATGAACATCCGGCCGATCACCTTGCGTTTGGTTTCGGGGTCTGACTGCCCTGCCAGCTCGCGGTAAAAAGCGGCTTTGGCATCAACGCCTTTTACGTTCAGGTGCAGGTTATCCTTATAGGTTTTGAGCACCTGTTCGAATTCGCCTTTGCGCAATACGCCGTTATCGACGAAAATGCCGTAGAGGTTGTCGCCGATGGCGCGGGAGATCAGGGTGGCGGCTACCGTGCTGTCGACCCCGCCACTCAGGGCCATGATCACTTTGCGGTCGCCTATCTGCTCTTTAAGAGCGGCAACGGTATCGGTTACGAAATGGGCGGGCGTCCAGTCTAATGCGCAGCCGCAGATATCGACCAGGAAATTCTTCAGCAGCTTCTTGCCTTCCACAGAATGATATACCTCGGGGTGAAACTGTACGGCGTGCAGGCTGCCTTCGTCATCCACCTTACGGAAAGCGGCCACAGGGATCGATTCGGTATCGGCCAGCAGCTCGAAGCCGGCGGGCAGCGCTTTGATCGAATCGCCATGGCTCATCCAGACCTGCGAACTGGGCGACATACCTTTCAGAATAGGGTCTTCGGCCCGCAGACGGATCACGGCGCGGCCAAATTCGCGCTTGTCGCTCCGTTCCACCACGCCGCCGAATTGTTTGGCGGCGAGTTGCGCACCATAACAAATACCCAGCACCGGACGCTGCCGCATCATCGACCTGATATCCACCGCAGGTGCATCGGCCTCATTGACCGAACAAGGCGAACCGGAGAGGATAATTCCCTTCAGGCTGGCATCAATGTTGAATGGCTGGTGATAGGGAATGATCTCGCAATAGACATTCGCCTCACGCACGGCGCGGGCGATCAATTGCGTATATTGGGAACCGAAATCAAGAATAAGTATCTTCTCTGTCATGGTGGCGCGAAGGTAAACAATTTAAACCCCGGTTATGCGGTACACGATCCTCTTTTCAGCGATACTGGTGCTGAGTTCCTGCGTTTTCGAGATGGGTAAACCCGTGAAAGGCGATGGCCATGTGGTGACCAAAACCCGCCAGCCCGGCTCTTTCAGCCGGGTGGAGCAGAAAGGGTCGTTCAACCTGGAGCTGGCAACAGGCAGCGCCTGCGAAGTGCAGATTGTGGCCGAAGACAATATCGCCGAGCACATCGAAACTTCCCTGGAGGCAGGTACGCTGGTGATCAAAACCCGGAATGGTTTCCGGCTTCGTCCCACCCGTGAGGTCAGGATCGTGGTAACGGCGCCTTCTTATACCGCGGTGGAGAGTTTTGGCTCGGGCGATATCAGCAGTAATACAACACTGACCGGCGCCGGCAGCCTGGAGATCCGTACCCGGGGCAGCGGCAATATTCGCCTGACCGTGCAGGTGCCTGAAGTGAATGCCAGCACTGCCGGCAGCGGAGATGTTGACCTCAGCGGCGAATGCAACCGCGTGTCGCTGTCGAGTACCGGCAGCGGGAATCTTACCGCCGACCGCCTCAGCACAGAAACGGCCAATGTCGATATCAAAGGCAGCGGCGATGCCAGTGTATATGCAGGCAAAGAGCTGGTGATAGCGGTGAAAGGCAGCGGCAATGTACGATACCGCGGCAATCCTTCTATCCGGTCTGATATCAAAGGCAGCGGCAGCGTGGAGAAGATCGACTGAGGTCCGGGTATATTTTCTCCCGCCGGCTATTTCGATTTATCTTACCAGCCGGTACACGGGATACCGGTTGTGCTCGGGTTCGTACCAGGGCGAGTTCCTGAATACGAAATCGAGCTGGGCTCTTCCGTTTTTTGCAAAGACCGTATCGGCAGCCTGTTTCCGGCGAAGCGATTGCTGCAGTTCTTCCTGTCTCTGTAGCCACTCTGCGCCGGTATCTTCAAACATATAGGCGCTGTAACCTTCTTTCGCATTGAGGATTGGGTCGAAGAAATTCCAGGTGAAATAGGAGTCTGTGGCCGCCGGTTCCAGCGTTTCGACGATAAAACGATTGGCGGGCTGGTTCATCATAATAAGCCAGTCGCCTTTTCTGAAAGACATTTTTTTCGTTACCGTGCGAACCGAATCAAGGGTATTGACGTGATGGCCTTCGAAAGGACGCGGCATGCTCGAATAGCCAAGCACCTGGTAGTATTCCACTTCCAGCAGGCTATCGTGCTGCAGAGCGCGCATCTCCACCTGGTTGGCCTTGAGCCGGTCGATCACTTTCCACCAGCCCTGCGGAATAATATAGGCCTTGGGTTTTTCCACGAAGCTTTTCGGCGTATATACGTTGTACACGTTCACCCATTGTTCGAAAGGTTTGTTCCGGTCGTAGTAGAGACGTGGCTGTCCGCTGATGGCGCTGGGCTTGCGGCCGGCTTCATAGCCTTTGAACAGCAGGGGATGCGACGCCGATTTATCGAGTTCCCAACGCAGCGGGAAGCGGGTGGCGGTCAGTTTTTCGCGGATAGCTGCCTGCCGGGCAGCCAGTATGCTGTCGCTTTTGGCGGACGCAAATTCAACGAACGAGATCATTAGTTCGTGCGTGGCTTTGACCCGTTGCGGGTAGGGCTTCAGCATGTGCGTTTCAGGCATGAAAGAAAAGCAACCCCACAGGGCGGCATAACCTGTGCTGTAGCGCGGGGTTTCCATGAACTCGGGCCAGCCCGACACGGGGGTATCGCTGAAATTATTTACATAGGGGATGAGGTCGTACCCCTTGCTTTTCATCAACTGGTAAATACCCGGCTCGAAAGAACGGTTCATGAATTCGCCCATGGCGCCGCCGAGCTTGCTGTGCTGCGTGGCGATCAGCGTCATTACGTGCTGGTAATCGGCGCCGTTGCTCACGTGGTTATCGACAAATACGTCGGGGTTTACATAATGAAAGATAGCGGTGAAGCTGAATGCCTCTTTGGTATCGGCCTTGATGAAATCGCGGTTGAGGTCGTAGTTTTCGGAATTACCCCGGGAGCCGAAGGCCTCGGGACCGTTTTGGTCAACACGGTAAAATTCACCGCGGTTAAGACACCCGCCGATATTATACACCGGTATAAAAGCAAGCGCCACGTTGTCGGGGATCTTTGCCTTGCCGGTTACCAGGTCGCGCAGCCAGTTCATGGAGGCGTCGATGCCGTCGGGCTCGCCGGGATGGATACCGTTGTTGAACAGAAGCACGACCTTATGCTGCGCATGCCATTTGGCGGGGTCGGCGCTGCCATCGTTCGAGAACAGGGCCAGGTGCAGGGGAAAGCCCGCATCGGTAGGCCCCATGGTTTTAACGGTCAGTTTGGCCGAGGCTTTGTCGAGCACCTGG
>JAKPBL010000562.1 GCA_029778965.1 Bacteroidota bacterium | reverse complement strand
TAAACCAGGTACCGCGCTTTGCTCGCTGAGTCTGTATTGGGCCTGATATCGATTTCGCCGGTAATCCTTCCTTTGACCAGGTCGGCTTCGAGCGAAGCGCTGTCTTTTTCGGCAACGAACCTGATATTCGGCAGGGTTTTCAAACCCTTGTACACCGCATTCGCCGTATCGGCATGTTTATTCAGCGCAAGAGAAAAACCGGGTGCGCCGCTGTTCCCGATAAAACCGAACACCACAATAAAGGTGAGCGGAAAAAAAATACTGAACAGAATGGCATTCGGGCTTTTGAACATCGCCTGCAGGCTTGCCCTGGTAATGGCGAGCATGGCCCGGAACTGGCTATAGGGTTGCGACATAAAATCAATAGACTTTTAAACGAAACGGCATTTTCGTTTGTGCCTTGCCGAAAGAAGACTGCAACTGCTCCACTTCCCGGTACCACAACAGCAATTCCTGCGCCAGCCCGTTCTTCAAAGCAGCCGTTTCCGCATTGTTCTTATACGAGTTCTTCCATTTCTCCATAACATTCATCTGCTCCGGGAACTCGCGCACCCGGTACGAGCTGGTCTTGCCCAGCCGGGCCGCCGCCGCCAGGGCGTCGTTGAGCGACCCGATGCGATCTATCAAACCGATCTTCAGCGCCCGGTTGCCCGTCCACACCCGCCCCTGCCCGATGCTATCGACCGCGGCAATGGTCATTTTTCTTCCGTCGGCCACGCGGCTCAGGAAAGTATGGTAGATGCTGTCGACATCGCTTTGGATAAACTTCTTTTCCATATCGGAGAGCGGCTCGGCAATAGTGGGGCTGTTGGCAAAGGGCCCGGTTTCCACCCCATCGAACGTAACACCCAGCTTATTGTCCATAAAACCCTGCAGGTTTGGTATGATCGAGAACACACCGATCGAACCGGTGATGGTATTGGGCAGGGCAAATATGCTGTCGGCATTGCAGGCCATATAATAACCGCCTGAAGCCGCCACATCGCCATAGCTTACCACTACCGGTTTGTCTTTTTTGGCCAGGGCTATTTCACGCCACATATTTTCACTGGCCATGGCGCTGCCGCCACCGCTGTTAATTCTTATAACGATGGCTTTGGTATCTTTATCGAGCCGCGCTTTGCGTATGTACCGCCTGAAACGGTCACCGCCTACCTGCGAGTAATCGCCGCTGCCGTCTACGATATCGCCGGCCGCATAGATCAGCGCAATCCGGTCTGTGCCGCTGCCCTTATACGATACGGCCGATGCATATTTGGCCATCGACATAAACGCAATGCTCTCGATGCTTTTACCACTACTTTTGCTCCTGATCTCTTCTTTCACTTCATCTTCGTACCGCAGGCCATCTGCCAGCCCCGCGCGCACCGCATCTTCGGCCGAACGAATGCTGCCATTATTGGCATAGGCGCGCAGTTGCGCCGTATCCTGCTGCCTGCTTTGGCCGACCACACTCAGGAAATGCTGGTAGAGGTCTTCGAGCAATACCGTCGACTGTAACCGGTTGGGGTCGGTCATGTGCTCTTCGCGGAAAGGTTCGGTAGCGCTTTTGAATTTCCCCGCGTAAAATATCTGCGGTTGTATCTGCAGTCTGTCCAGCGCCTTTTTGAAGAAAACATATTGCAGCCCCATGCCTTTCCAGTCGAGCCCGCCTTTGGGATGCACATACAGCTTATCGGCCACGCTGGCTACATAATACGCCTGCTGCGGCACTACTTCCCCGTAAGCGATGATGAACTTGCCGCTTTTTTTAAAGTCGGCCAACGCCAGGCGCAGCTCTTCATTGGTGCCGAAACCGTTGGCATTGCCGCCGCATTTAAGATAGATACCGTCTACCTGGTCGTTGGTCTTCGCATGCTGTATCAGCCGAACGATATCGAAAACGCCCGGCTTGGCAGACTCGTCAGAAAGCAGGCCGCCAAAGGGGTCTTCCTGCCCCTGCTCGGGAATTGCCCCCGACAAGTCCATAAACAACACCGTATGCG
>JAKPBL010000554.1 GCA_029778965.1 Bacteroidota bacterium | reverse complement strand
GGGCGCCTGGCTGCTGCACCACTACCAGGGCGGTTATTTCGACACCGCCTCCAGCAACCCTTTTTACTCGATCATGCCTTCCTGGTTCCTGTTCCCGGGTATCATCATCGCCACCACAGCGGCAATCATCGCCTGCCAGGCCATGATCTCGGGTTCATTTACCCTCATCAGCGAAGCCATGCGCCTCAATCTCTGGCCACGCCTGAAAATCAATTATCCCACCGAAGCAAAGGGGCAGCTCTATATACCCGGTATTAACCTGATGCTGTTTGTGGGTTGCGTAAGCGTGGTGCTGTATTTCAAGAAATCGTCGAACATGGAAGCAGCCTACGGACTGGCCATTACGCTATGCATGATGGCCACTTCCATTTTGTTCGCCAATTTCCTGGTAAGCCGCCGCGTAAACCGTTTCCTGATCTATGTCTACCTCGCAGTGTATCTTACCATAGAGTTCAGCTTTCTCATCGCCAACCTGGAGAAATTCGAACACGGCGGTTATGTAACGCTGGTTATCGCCGGCGCGCTGTTCGGTATCATGTATATCTGGTTCCGCAGCCGCAAGATCAAAAACCGGTATATCGAGTTTGTGCGGCTGGAACACTATGTGCCCATGATCCAGGAGCTCAGCAACGACAAAACTGTTCCCAAATACGCCACGCACCTGGTCTATATGACCAGCGCCAACAACCCCAAGGAGATCGAGCACAAGATCATTTATTCCATTCTCAATAAAAAGCCCAAACGCGCCGATATCTATTGGTTCGTGCATGTGGACACGCTCGACGATCCCTATACCTGCGAATACGTAGTGGACCATATTATTCCGAACGATATCATTCGCGTGGAATTCAGGCTGGGCTTCCGTATGGAGCCGCGCATCAACCTGCTGTTCCGCAAGGTGGTGGAAGAGCTGGTGAACAACAAGGAGGTAAATATTTACAGCCGGTATGAATCGCTCGAGCGCAATAACGTGGTGGGCGATTTCCAATTCATTGTAATGGAAAAATACCTGAGCCAGGATAATGAGCTGCCCCTCACCGAGCGCATGATCATGAAGCTGTATTTCTGGCTGAAAGAGATCGGCCTCTCAGAAGAACGCGGCTTCGGCCTCGACCCCTCGAACGTAGTGGTCGAGAAATTTCCGCTCATCGTGGCGCCTGTCACCAACCTTCGGTTGAAAAGAGTATACCATGAAGAAGAGGAATCGCCTGTCCACTTCAGTTGAGCCTCAGCGCATGTAAGAATGCTTCCCTGAAATTGCTGCCGATGGGAATTTCTCTTCCGCCGACAAAAACGCGGTTGCCTTCGATACGATCGATCCGGCTGCGGTTCACCATAAAAGAGCGATGCATACGCAGGAACAACTGCGGCGAAAGCAGGGCCGATGCTGCCTGGAAGGTCATGACCGGAAGAATGACCTGTTGCGGCAACACAAAGCGGATATAGTTACCGTTGGCCTCGATAAACAGCAATTCGGCGGGGTCGAGCTTAAATATCGAAACGGATACACAACGGGTTGGGCTGTCGCTCGGCTATCGTTTTGGAAAAGAAAACTTCGCCAGAAAGAACCGGCATGGCGATAACAACGACGACGAAAAAGGCCGCATCGGCTATTGAGATAAGAGAAAAGAACTACTATTTCCGGCAACGGGGGCGTCTGCCGAAAGTCTTCAAAATTGCCTGGCTACCTTGGAATTTAGCCCCTCCTGCGCTATCAGTTGCTGCCCGGCCTTGTAACTGGCCGCGTAGCCGGCTGCTTCGACGGCGTGCCTGTACGCGGCGCAGGCGATGGACGGGTTGCAGGCCGCGTCGATGGCGCGGGGCGCGCAGCGGGCGATGGACGTTGGGTAGACGGGGCCGGCCGGGTCACGGGGCGTTGGGTAGGCTTTGGCTTGGGTGCCGGACGGGTGGATGGATTGCCAGGGCGCACAGCCGGGTTGGGACGCGTGCCGGGGTTGGATGGCCTGGTTCCCGGCCGCGCCGGACGGGTGGCATTGCCCGCTCCCGGTGACGGGCGCGATACAGGCGGCCGCGGCGCGGGTTTATTCAAACCCGGACGCAGCACCGGCTGCCGCGGATGCCTACTGGTGAAATCAGACATACCCTGCTTACGCATATCAGGACGGGAATAGGTATTCTGGTAACGGCCGCCGTTGCGGTAAACATTCACCGTAACTGAAACCGAACGGTGCGGGCGATAATAATAGTCGTTCCACCAGGGATTGCGATGGTGCGGCCAGGGCCGGTACCAGCCCCAGTAAAAGCCAAAAGAGTTGTAATGGTAGCCGAAATAATAGTCCCAGTACAGGGGCCGCCAGGGCCGCCACCAGCCTGGATAATGACCCCAATAATAAGGCGAATGCCAGGGACTGTACGTCGGCACATAAATCACCTGCACAATGGGCCACTGGTTGATCTCGGCAGGCGATACCTGGTTCACGACGATCTCCTTGTCGTCTAACTTGCGGGTCTGGGTTGCGGCGGCGCCACCGGTATACCCCGGGTTGGGTGTTGCGCCCGGCTCGGCCACATTGGGCTCTATGATATAGTCTTTACCATACAGTTCCTCATCGCCCGTCAGTTGAATGCTTACCTGCCCGCTGTCATCTTTGCTAACGGTAAACACCGCCACATCCTGGGTTTCCTTTTCATTGACGGCCACCTGCAGCACAATGTTGTGCACCTTGCCCTCTACCTGGTCGGTCACCCTGATATAATCGATCTGATCGTCGCCGTTTAAATCCAGGTTATTGATCTTGTTGTCTTCTTCGTTCAGCTTTTTTTCAAAGATTTCCAGCGTCGGCGATTCCTGGAACAGCTTCATGACTGCATACAGGTTCAGGTTATCGCCGGGCAATCCCAACTTCTGGTCATCGCCGTTTTGCGCGACGCTGTGAAGTGCCGGGAACAAGCCGGCCACCAGCAGGAAGCAGACAATCTTTTTCATAACAAGGAATTTGGTTTACTGAAAATAATGTGTTTTGGCCGGTCTTGCCGAAAGATTTATATATCCACCGGCACCAGGTTTCGCGCCTTGTTCTTTTTGATCTTTTCGGGCAGGTTGCTGAGAATAGATGCTTTCACCGCGCGGAACAGCTTCTGCTTTACGAAATTTTTAGGCGTAACCAGGCTGACCTCGCGCATGGGGGCCGGGCTCTTAAAATGGCGCAGCAGGCGCGACTGCGCCGCAGTCATATCTTGCGTAGCCAGCTCGGGTAAAATGGTGATGCCGTGATTGGTCTCCACCATTTTCTTCAGGGTTTCCAGGCTGCCCGCCTCATATTCAAACAGCGACAGATTTTTCTGCGCCGCCTGCAGCTCGCAGATATTCAGCATCTGCGACCGCAGGCAGTGGCCTTCTTCCAGCAGCCATAGTTCGCGCACATCGATATCGTTGGCCAGCATATAGGTCTTTTTATAGGCCGCGTGCTTACGCGATACATAGGCCAGCATTTCCTCGTAAAACAATACTTCTTCCCGGATGCCTGCATGCCCCAGCGGCGTCACCACCAGCCCGATATCGGCCTGCCCCCTGAGCAGGGCGTCAATCACCTGGTCGGTAGTCATCTCCTTTACCTTCAACTGTACAGCAGGATAATGCCTGATAAAATGCGGCAGGAAATGCGGCAGCAGGTAGGGTGCCAGGGTGGGGATAATGGCCAGCCGCAGTTCACCGTCGATCCGGTCCTGTTTCTCCCTTACCACGTCTTCCAGCATCCTGGCTTCTGCCAGCACTTTCCGCGCATGCTGCAAAAACAGTTCTCCCACGGCCGTGGGAGTTACCGGCTGCCGGCTGCGGTCGAATATTTTAATACCCAGCTCCTCTTCCAGCTTATGCAACTGCATGCTCAGCGTGGGTTGCGTAATAAAGCAACTTGCCGCCGCCGCCGCAAAATGCCGGTGCGTATCAACGGCTACCGCATATTCGAGTTGTACCAGGGTCATGATAGATGAAATCTATTTGAAGGGCAAACCTAATCAATAAAGCCAACGGCAAACGGTAAACTATTTTTTAGTTTTATCACATGAACCGTAAACATTTTCTCCGGCACAGCCTGCTGGGGCTGCTGCCTTTGCCCGCCGGCCGGCTTTGGCGGAACGATCCCCCTGAAGCCACAGAGCTGCCCCTGGTGGTGCCCCCTTATCTCCGGCCCGGTGATACGGTAGGCATCACGTCTCCCGCCGGTTATATTACGCCGCCGGAGATCCAGCCCGCGATCGAGCGCCTGCAGGCATGGGGATTCAGGGTCAACATCGGCCGTACCATCGGCCGGCGCGACGGCACTTTCGGGGGCAGCGACGAAGAACGGGCGGCCGATTTCCAGGAAATGCTGAACGACCCGTCGGTGAACGCCATTCTCTGCGCGCGCGGCGGCTACGGCGGGGTGCGCATCATCGATCATATCGACTTCAGCAGCCTGCATACGCGACCCAAATGGATCATCGGCTTCAGCGATGTTACTGTATTGCACGCCCACCTGAACCGCGTGGTGCGGGTGGCGTCGATCCATTCAAAAATGTGCAACAGCTTTCCGGATATATGGGATAAAGCCGACCCGCAGCAACAGGCTACCATTTTGTCGATACGCGATGCACTGCTGGGGCGACCCATGCAGTTCAGCCTGCCGCCGAATGCCAATAACCGGCCCGGCGCGGCCCTGGCCGAGCTGGTAGGCGGTAACTGTAAAACCCTCGAGACCCTTGCCGGTTCCGTATCGGATCTGACCACTCGTAACAAAATCCTCTTCCTGGAAGACACGGGCGAATACCTTTACAGCATCGACCGGATGTTCTGGAGCCTGAAAAGAACGGGCAAGCTGGAACACCTCGCCGGGCTGATCATAGGCGGTTTCAAGGTTAAGCCGTCGGAAGATCCGGCCGAAGAGTTCAACCGTGATCTCTACCAGATTGTGCTGGAAAAGATCGGCGATTGCAGCTTCCCGGTATGTTTCGATTTCCCGGTAGGCCACCAGCGCAATAACTACGCGCTCAAATGCGGCGTGAAGGCGCAACTGGTCGTTACCGCCGCCGGGGTAAGCCTGCTGGAGCCGGTATAGCATAGCCGGCGCTGCATGCATCCGTTTGAGGAAAAATAACGTCTGTTTAAAAAAATGGCTATGATCCGTTTTCTGCTTTGGGTGATCCTGTTTATTCTTTGCTGGCCCGTCGCCCTGCTGGCCCTGGTGCTCTACCCGCTGGTATGGCTGCTGATGCTGCCGTTCCGCATCCTGGGATTTGCGGTGGACGGTGTGCTGGGTCTCGTTAAGGGACTGCTGCAACTGCCCGCGCGCCTGCTGCGGGCCTGAACCGCCGGCCAAAGGCTTGCATAAACCAGCCTTATATTGTATTTTACCGTCACTTGATTCTACCCTTATGAAAAACAGGCTTCCCACCGTGGTAGCGCTGTTCCTGTTGCCTTTTTTGTGCCGGGCGCAGGACGCAGTTGCCGACAGCATTCTCGTGCTGGAAACTGACAGCCTTCAATGGCGCGTCGATTCACTCGAAAATTCACTTCAGTACCAAACTGGCATCATATCGTTATCGGCCGGTAATGCCTCCCTGAGAGTGCCGGCAGGCTTCCGTTTTCTCGATCCGCAGCAGGCCCGGTTCGTATTGACGAACCTCTGGGGCAACCCGCCCGACAGCAGCATCATTGGTCTGCTGGTGCCGGCCGATCGCGGCGTGCTTTCTCCCGATAGCTGGGCCTTCACCATCAGCTACGACGAAATGGGGTATGTAAACGACGATGATGCCACCGACATTAATTACGACCAGTTGCTGGCTGACCAGCAGAAGGAAGTGCGCGATGCCAACAATGCGCGGGTGGCCAATGGCTTTGAATCGGTCGAGTTTGTCAACTGGGCCGCCGCGCCCTTCTACGACCGGCAGCGCAAAACCCTGCACTGGGCCAAAGAGCTGCGGTTCGGAAAAGACAGCCTGCATACCCTCAATTACAATATCCGCGTGCTGGGCCGGAGGGGTATCTACCTGCTCAACGCCGTGGCCGGCATGAATGAACTGCCGGTGGTTAAACAGCAGGTCGGTAATGTAGTAGGCAGCATCGCCTTCCAGCCCGGAAGCCGGTATGAAGACTACGACGACGGGGTGGACAATGTGGCGGCCTGGACAGTCGGCGGACTGGTTGCCGGCAAAATACTTGCAAAGACAGGCTTCTTCGTCATACTGCTGAAATTCTGGAAACTCATAGCGCTGGCCGTAGCGGGCGCCGGCACCGCCATTTGGAGCAAAATGCGGGGAAAGAAAAAAGATACGGCCACAGCTCCTGAACGTGTTACCCTGGCAGAAGAGCCTGTCGCCTAAGACAGACAAGAGGGAGAACTACCGGCGGCGACGGCCCATTTTCCGGATCACCGTATCGAGCTTCACCTGCTGCCCGGGATCGCAAATGGCGCGCAGCTTTTTAAAATGATCAAAATTGTTCAGCAGGATCCGGTTGTCGTACCGGTTGATGAGTAAGGCCATGGCCTGGATCTGCGAATCGGGTGCGGGCTGCACAGGCAGCAGGCCGAACAGGCTGTCTTTTATCAGCCGCAGCGAGTCGTAATACGGTTTGTTACGCGCCCGGTTGGCCGTCCACAGCTCATCAAAACCCGCCCGCTGCCGCTCGTCGAGGTTCAACTCGCGAGCCATATAATCAACCGGCCCTTTGTCCTGGTTCTCTTTGGGCGGCAGCCGGTAAAAAACCAGCAGGAAAATATTGCTCAGCAGCAATACGGCAATGATCAGGAGCAGGGTCTTGTTATTGATACGGTTCATGGCAGGTTATTAGGGGGATCAAGTAAGCTCACCGACGAAAGGTGGTATTCTGCCGCCAGGGCGCTGAGCTGTTCATTGGCTATTTCGGCCTTTACCGGGGGCGATGAAAGAATGAACCAGATATTGACCAGCACCAGCACGGCGCTGAGTGAATAGGCGATGGCGGGCCTGGAAACAAATCTTGCCAACTGTATCCAGAAGGACTCCGGTTTAGCGAGCGCCGGTTTGATACGGGTGTACAAATGCGGAGAGGCCGTGGCCCGTTGCATCCCCTGCAGGCTGTCCAGGATCTCATCGATCCTGTTGTTCAACGGTGTTTGATTGTCCATCTCAGTTGTTTTTATCCAGATAGGTAATTAATATTTTCCTCAACGTATTCCGCGCCCTTTGCAGCAGTCCTTCCACGGCGCTTTCGGAAATATCCATCACGGCGGCGATCTCACGCTGGCTCAGGTTCTCCATCTGCTGCAACTGGTAGGCCACTTTTTGGTTTTCGGGTAATTGGCGGATGGCCCTGAACAGGATGGCCGCATCCTGCTTTTTTTCCAGTTGCACGCCAGGGTGTTGAAAATCGATCCATTCACCGTGCTGCTTTTCGCGCGACCGCTTGCGCAGCAGGTCGAGCGAACGGTTCACCGCAACGCGATACAACCAGGTGCCCACCGCCGCCTCTTCGCGAAACTGGCCGATTTTCCGATAAGCGGTGATAAACACTTCCTGGGTACAATCTTCGGCGTCTTCGCCCTGCTGCACCAGCCCCAGGCAGGTGTTATATATTCTGTCTTTCCAGGCGTCCACCAGCGCCCGGAAAGCATCTTCGTCTCCGTTCCTTAACCGATCAATAAAATCTTTTTCGTTCACGCGTAATGGTTAGTTGGTGGTGGGTGAACGAAATTAGTTCATTCCTTTATTCCATAGTGCCCGGTGGCCGGCCCATGCCCCCGCCAGGGGGCATCATGCCCGGTCCCATCATACCCGGCTGTCCGCCGCGGTGAAAGTTCCGCTCCTGGTTCTGCGCCGGCGCCTTGCCGAAATTCTTGATCCGGTAGGTAAACGTCAGCATGAAATACTGGGTCAGCACCTGGGTTTGCAGGTCTTCGATATAGTCGGCCGATACGGTACGTGTAATCGACCTGTTTTGTTTCAGCAGGTCGAATACCGACAGGCGCAGGTCGCCCTTTTGCTCTTTCAGGAATTTTTTACCCACGGCCATATTCCACAGCCAGTAATTCTGGTTATACGAAGCGGTCAACCCGCGATACAACTGGTTGTTCACGTCGGTTTGAAATATCCAGCCGTTTTTGCTGGCCAGGTTCACGCCCATGCCTATCACCTGCGAAAAATAATGGTTGTTCAGCGACTGCTGCACCTTGTTGGTAACATTATTGTAGCTGCTGTTATAGTTCAGGTTGAAGTCGACATACTCGCTGATATTGCTGGTTAATCCCAGTCCGCCTGAATAGGTGTAGCTGTTCGAAATATTCTGCACATTATTGATCATGCCCGGTGTGCGCAGGTACGCGAGTCCGCCGTTAATGGTCAGGTTGCTTTTCATGAATTTGAGCGGAAACAGGTACGTAAGCAGCGTATTCGTATTCCAGTAACCGTTCAGGTTGATGGGCTTCGACAACTGTGCCCCCTTATACAGGGTAACCGAAGGCGTCAGCACCGAATCCTGCGTAGCGCGATAAGTGGCATTGGTAATAAAGCCGTCGGTTTGCGTACCGAAGAAGTTGATGAAAAAGCTGTTTCCTTTCTGGCTGTTGGTGTACGTGAAACGGCCGCCCAGCCGGTTGCTGACACTCTGCCCCAGGTCGGGATTACCGGTAGTAAGGAACAAGGTATTGTTGTTGTTGATCACATTCTGCAACTGGTTCACCGACGGGTTGTTGGTACCGGCGCGGTAGAACAACCGGATAGAGCTTCGGGTGGTGAAATTGAAGCGTAGCATCGCATTGGGCAGAATATTGAAGAACGATCGCTTGATAGTGCCCTGCTGCGGATAAGTCTGGTTGCTGTTCAGCGTGGCATTCTGTAGATCGAAGCCAATGTTTATGTTTTTATCGCGGTCGCCCATGCGATAGGTGATGCCGCCGCGTTGCGTGGTGACGCGGTTGTCGAATACGTTCGAGAGGCTGGTATCTAGAATACTGTATTTATCGGTATTGCCGTCGAACCGGTATGTTTTCTGGTCGGCGTCGCTGTGCGTGTATGATGGGTTATAGCTAAACTGAAGCAGCCCTTTTTTGCCGACAGGTTCGGTGTACGAGATATTGCCCGACAGGTTGTACGATTTTGTATTCGACCGCTGTTGCTGCAGCAGGCTGTCGTATTCGGTTTGCACTTTGAAAAAGCTGGAGATAGCGGTTACATCCTGCGTTGATTCGCGGTTATTGATGCCCGTGGTAAGGCCCAGCACCAGCGATCGCCCTCTTTTGGCAAAGCCATGCCTGAACATGACCGCGTTATTGAAGCTGATACCATCGCCCACGGTGTAGTTCCGGTTATCGGTGGTGCTGATGGGTGTGCCCGATTGCCCGTTCATGGCGCCGATTGTTTTGCTGGCATTGTCGGTATGCTGCACGTTGAAGCTGGGCGTAATGATAAGGGTGTTGTTGGAATCGATATTATATTCCATGCGCATGTTTACGCGGTGGTTCGTGCTCTTGTTGCGGTTGAAACCGGTTTCCTTGTAAAAGGTAGATGAGTCGCCGGTATTCAGCAGCTCGCGGTTAGAGGTGGTATTGTTATCGTTGATGCCGTTGTTGAAAAAATAGCTGCCGGTTACGTTGAATTTCTTGCCCCAAAGGTCGCTGTAGTTCACGCCCAGCGAATTGGTAGTGGTGATACCGCTGCTGTTGGCCACGGTGAAATTATTACCGCCGCCGAAACCACCGGGGCCACCCGGACCGCCGCGACCTGCACCGCCGCCACCGCGACCGCTTCCTGCGCCGGTCAGCCCGAGAATATCGGATCCTGAGAAATTCTGCTGGTTGATATTATTGAAGAGCCCCACCAGTGAAATGCGGCGGTTTTTCTTAAAGAAGTTAACGGAACCACCTGCCTGGTAGCGGTCGTCGGTGCCATAGCCCGCATATACACGGCCGAACTGGCCGTTGCGCCGGTCGGCGCGGGTAACCACATTGATGGCTTTGTACCCGTTGCCGTCGTCCACGCCGGTAAGCTGCGCCTGGTCGCTGAGCCGGTCGAATACCTGTATCTTATCCACCACATCGGCCGGCAGGTTGCGAAGAGCCGCCGAGGCGTCGTCGCCGAAAAACTCACGGCCGTCGATCGTTACTTTTTTCACCTGTTCGCCCTGGGCCTTCACCTGGCCGTTATCGATCTGGATGCCTGGCATCTTTTTCACCAGGTCTTCTATATTGGCGTCGGCATTCACCTTGAACTGGCTGGCGTTGAATTGTACCGTGTCGCCTTTTTGCTGGGCCGGGGGCGGCGTAGCTTTCACTACTACCTCTTCAAGGTTATCGCTGCCTTTGTTGAGCCGGATATTGCCCAGGTCGACCGGTTTCCCGTCGAAAGTGAGGGTTTTTTCTATATCGGTATAGCCGATGAAGCTGATGGTGAGCTTATAGGAGCCGTTGGGAATATCGGTTATGGAAAAATCGCCTGCGCGGGCGCTGACGGCGTTGCGGCTGGCATTGCTGTTCTTCAGTTGTATCGTTGCGCCTGCCAGCGGCGTTTTGGAGCTACTGTCGCTGATCAGGCCCCTGAGCGAGTTCTGCGACAGGGCGGCCAGGCTGCACAGCATTGCCGCAAACAGGAAAGCAAAATTCTTCATACACATTACGTATTCGGGTAATTGGACGGTCAG
>JAKPBL010000512.1 GCA_029778965.1 Bacteroidota bacterium | reverse complement strand
GGCGGTTCCACTTCATGCTTACCCTGAGATCGCCGCGGTAATAGGCCGGTAACTGCAGGCTATAGGCTTCGCTTTCCCGATATATGGTATAGCCCGCTTGCTTCGATGCGGCCAGGTCTATCGGCGTTTCGCGGAAACCACCCATATAGATAAACTTCAGGTTCACCCCGAAACTGCGTCTGTTACTGGGATGTACAAATTCTTTGCCGGTTGTGAATGTAGTGGCGTAATTGCCGTTGAAGCGGGTGTTTCTTTCCATGCCGTCGGCCGCCGTGTACCTGCTTTGATAAAGAGAATTGGACCATAACAGGTAAAAATTGCGGCGCAGGCTTTTTTCGAGCGATAGCTCCAGTCCGTAGTTCCTGCCCTTACCCCGGTTCGCCAGCGGATCGGTCACGAATCCCTGGAGGATATTAATGGTGCTGAAGCTGCTGGTATCATACACGCTGACCGGTATGTTGAACAGGCGCTGGTAATACGCCTCGGTTTTCAGGCGATAACCCTGCTCGAAAGCGTGTGTGTACGATAATACGATGTGGTGCGCGCGCGTCAGCCCCAGTTGCCTGTTGGGATGATACCATTGGTTGCCGGGCGCCGGTAGCTGCGCGAAATAGACGCCCATAGGCTGTACCTGCGAATGCAGGCCGTACCCGAGTGAAAAGACATTTTTGCGATTCGCTTCCCAGCGCACGGCGGCCCGCGGCTCGATCGAGCGGCTGTTGTTCAGCAGCAATTGCATATAATGAAGACCGCCGGTCACCAGCCAGCGTTCACCTGCCTGCCAGCGCCACTGGCCAAAGCCCTGCAGCGTATAGGTATGGTCGTTGCTGTTAATACGCTCTTCGAGCGGATCACCTGCATGATCGGGGCTGCTCAACTGGTAGTCGAAGCCGATACGGGTGAAGATCAGCCCCGCGCGGAGTGCATGTTTTGCATTGAGCTTATAGTTGAGAACGCTGTTCATAGACCATCGGCGGGTAAAATATTTTTCTTTGCTGCTGTTGACCAGGCTGTCGGGCGTTTCCGCATACCGCTCATCATATTTGTTGCCCGATACCGAATAGGCAAGACCGGTTTTGAGGGTCCAGTTATCACCGCCCTTGTACAGGTGTGTAATGCCATTGGCGCTTGTCCGGCTGCTGTAAACGCTGCTGTAACGGTCGAGATCCGATGTCCATTTGCTTTCGTCTTTTTCGGGCTCGAATTGTTGCCCGCTGCTGCCGTTAAAACCAAAGAAACTCAACTGATGCTTTGCGCCCACGGGCACATAGATATGATACGAGAGATCCTGGAAATCGGTGCTGCCGCTGCCGATATCCAGCCCCATCTTTCCCAATAGCTGTAACGTGGAATAACGGTAATTGACGAGGTAGGAGCTTTTGTTGTTTTTATTGAAGGGGCCCTCGGCCGCGAGGTTGATGCCCAGCACGCCCACCTGCGCGGTATATTCCCTTTTTTCGTTGTTGCCACGGCGCAGGTGTACATCGAATACACCGCTCAGCGCGTTACCGTATTCTGCGGGAAAGGCGCCGGTCATAAAATCGGAGGTCGACAGCAACTGCGAGCTTAGAATCGAAATGCCGCCGCCGCTGCTGCCTACGCTGGCAAAATGGTTGGGGTTGGGAATATCCATGCCCTCCATGCGCCACAACATGCCGCCCGGCGCATTGCCGCGAATGATGATGTTGTTGCCGCCATCATCGCCCGTTAGTACACCGGCGAAGCTGGTGGCCATACGCAGCGGATCGTTTACCGCCGCCGCATACCGCTGGGTCTCTTCCACACTGAAGGCGCGGGCGCTCACCAGGCTAAGGTCGTTCAATGGTTTGTTGCGCAGGTTTTTGGCTGTAACCACCACAGCGTTCTCCTGCTTATAGGCGGGATTCATCGGCAGTTGCAGCACCATTTCCTTGCCCGCGTTTAGCTGCAGGTTCTCCAGGTAAATGGCCTGGTACGACTGGTGTGTGATGCTGATGGAGCGGGTGCCGATGGGTACTCCGTCAAAGCGGAAATGACCGTTGCGGTCGCTGACGGTGCTTCGGTTCAGTTCCGGCAACGATATACTGGCGCCCTCTACCGGCAACTGCAATAACTGGTCCAGCACCTGTCCGCGAATGGTTTGCGTTGCCTGGGCGTTTAACCATACTGGTGAGCAAAGTGCAAGGATAAGATGGATAAAAGAGAACCTGGTCATCATGGTTGTTTACTATCCGACAACCGGCGGTTGTTTTCCCCCTACGCATATAATGCTAAAAAAAACTAAAACACATGGATGCCGGCCGTCCAACCAAT
>JAKPBL010000510.1 GCA_029778965.1 Bacteroidota bacterium | reverse complement strand
GGACAATATCCGCAGATCGTGCGCGAACTGAACCAGGCCGCCGATAAATACCGCCGGGCGTTGGGCGACGGACTGACGAATGTGAAAGGGGAGGAAGTGAGGGAAGCGGGCGTGGTGAAGTGAGTTTATGGTTTATGGTTTGGGGTTTATGGTTGGTTTGAAGTTTGAGGTTTGAAGTTTGAGGTGGCTGCCGCGGGCAAGGTGGCGTGATTAATGGCTGGCCCGCAAAGAACTACCCGTCGGGAATTCCCGACGGGTTTTTTTATGAGGAGGTGGATTTGGAGAAGTGGAAAGTGTTTTGTAAGTTTGATATCATTTTAATATCAAATTGAACTTTATGGAAAAAGTTGTCAAACCCGTCTCCGGATTCCTGGCGCTCCTGGCCAGCCTTGTTCTGTTGCTGTTGTCGATCTACCTGATTGTCACCAACAGGGGGAATGCGCCGATGATCTTGCTGGGTGTACTCGGCCTGGTGGCTTCCATGTTTATATCGGCAGGGTTGATCGTAGTGCCGCCGAATCACAGCAGGGTGCTTACTTTTTTCGGAAAATATGTCGGCACCGCCCGCGTCAATGGGTTGCTGTTCGTAAATCCGCTGTATGGTAAGCAGAAGATATCGCTGCGGTCGGAAAACCTGGAAAGCTCGAAGCTGAAAGTGAATGATAAAATGGGCAATCCCATAGAGCTGGCTGCGGTCATTGTATGGAAGGTGTCGGATACCTATAAAGCCGCTTTTGAAGTGGAGGACTATGATCAATACGTGAAGGTGCAGAGTGAAGCCGCCGTGCGCCACCTGGCCACCAGCTTTCCGTATGACCATATGGACGATGACCATACCGGCATTACGCTTCGCAGCGGGGGAGAAACGGTCAATGAATTGTTGGAAAAAGAGCTGAACGAGCGGCTCGCACCGGCTGGTATCAGCATTGTGGAGGCAAGGATCAGCCACCTGGCCTATGCACCGGAAATAGCAGGCGCCATGTTGCAGCGGCAGCAGGCTACTGCCATTGTTGCGGCCCGTACCAAGATTGTGGAAGGCGCGGTGGGTATGGTGGAACTGGCACTGGAGCAGTTGAGCAAAAAGGAAATCGTACAGCTCGATGAAGAGAAAAAAGCAGCCATGGTGAGCAACCTTATGGTCGTGCTCTGTGGTGAAAAAGCCGCTACGCCCATCCTTAATACCGGCACTCTTTATCAATAAGCAATCCGCATATTTTGAGCGAAAAAAAATCTTTTGTCCTGCGCCTCGATGCCGGTATGTACAAAATGCTGGAAAAATGGGCCGCCGATGAATTTCGCAGCGTAAACGGCCAGCTTGAGTGGATCATCCAGCAGCAGTTGAAAGAAACGGGCAGGTGGAAAGAACCGGGAAAGAAAAGCGAGCCGGTAAAAACGCCCAGGAAATAAACGCATGGAAAATACCTCGCCGCCCCCAGCAGCCAGTCAAAACCTTCAATCCTGTTACGAGGCTTTGGGTTTATTGGCAGAAACACTTTCGACCCAGTCTTTTACATAACTTTCGTCGCGGCGCAGCTTTTTCGCCAGATGGCGTATCATTTGTTCGGGATGTTGCTCGTCGTACACGAGATCTTCATCGGTCAGCCTGTTATCGGCTTCTTTTATCTTTTCACGGGTTTCTTTCCAACTGCTTTGTAGTTTCAACGCTTCCATAATTACTGTATAATTTGTTTTCAGGATTTGTGCCAGTGCCTGAACAGCACGGCAAATAACAGAAACCCCCGCCTGCGCGGGGGTTTCCTACAGGTTTTCAAAATCCTTTCGCCGGTATTACCCGGTTCAAGTTCGAAGCGTTTATTTCTCAGATGTTCTCTTTTGGAATCTCCGCTTTTTGAAAACCGCTTGTACTATATATTTTACAAACCCGGTGCCAGCAGGCGCTCCGCTTTATGCCGCCCGGAATACGGAACAAGGGGGTATATCCTGCCACAGTCTGACCACCCGATGCCACAGCCAGGGGAAACGATGCCCGGTAACACCACCACCGCTCCTGAATCACTTATCGGCCGGCACCCGAAGGCAGCCCTAAGAA
>JAKPBL010000504.1 GCA_029778965.1 Bacteroidota bacterium | reverse complement strand
AGACAATGGCAGCCAGGACGGGCAGGGCGATCAACAGGGTTGGAGCATGCATGGAGTGATACCGAATGACGGGAAGCAAGGGAGCACAGTGTACCTGCAGGCAGCAGCCGCTTGCACGGCCGATGGCTGCCCGCTACAGCCGACATCGGGCGCTGATGTCCGTCATCCTTTGGTCGGTAGCGGGAAAGCATTGGGTTTGTCGCTGTTTTTTATTTGATGTTGGTAGGCATGTTTTTTATTGATGCAATAAACATGTTGCAGATGCCGGAGAATCCTTTCCTTAAATATGCCGTACGTTTTTTTGTAATTTTACGTTGAATTTGAAAGCCTCCTAACTGTTTGTTTTTATTGGTTAGCTCTACATGCTAATGAATTGTTTTGGCAATTCTGTGCTTGTTTTCAGTGCTGGTTTTATTGTTTTCCGAACCTGTTCCCCAGGTTTTTAGTGGCAAGTGTACGGCAAGTTTTCAGTTGTTTAATTGGTGTGCAAGCTACTTGATAGCATGCTCATAAGACTAATGTCGGGGCTTTATAAAGCTGTTCATTTTTTGCAATATTCCGCCCGGAAGCCTTGCAACGCCAGCTTTGGTGCGGCATGGCCGAAAAACAAAAACAAGCGGAGATCGCATTATGGTCGATAAAGAAGTAGCACAGGCGTACTGGAAGGCGAACCTTCGCCTGATCGTCGGGTGCATGGTGGTGTGGGCCTTTACGGCCTATGGCATTTCCATGTTTTTGCGCCCGGTCCTGGCGGGCATGACTCTGGGTGGCGTGGATATCGGATTCTGGTTTTCACAGCAGGGTTCCATCCTGACCTTCATTGCTCTGGTCTTTTTCTACTCGTGGAGAATGAACCAGATCGATAAAAACTTTGGCATGGGAGAGGACTGAGATCATGAGCCAGTTTGCAATCAACATGGTTTTCATCGGCCTGTCCTTCGCGCTGTACATTGGTATTGCGCTCTGGACCCGCGCCGGTTCCACCAAGGAATTTTACGTAGCGGGCGGCGGCATTCACCCGATCACCAACGGCGTTGCCGTTGCCGGTGACTGGATGTCTGCGGCTTCCTTCCTGTCAATGGCCGGCATGGTGGCCTTCATGGGTTACGCGGGTTCCGCGTTCCTGATGGGCTGGACCGGCGGTTACATCCTGCTGGCCATGCTGCTGGCCCCCTATCTGCGCAAGTTCGGCAAGTTTACCGTGCCTGCTTTCGTGGAAGACCGTTATCAGAGCCGTACTGCCCGCATGATCGCGGTGGTCAGCCTGCTGTGCATCTCGCTGACCTACATGATCGGCCAGATGACCGGTTCCGGTGTGGTATTTGCCCGCTACCTGGGTGTGTCCATTGATCTGGGTATCTGGATTGCCGCAGGCATCACCTTCTTCTACGCCGTGCTGGGAGGCATGAAGAGCGTGACCTACACCCAGGTTGCCCAGTACTGCGTGCTGATCGTGGCCTACCTGGTTCCGCCGATCTTCATTTCCCTGCAGTTGACCGGCAACCCGGTTCCGCAGCTCGGCATGCTGAGCGAAGTGGGCAGCGAGGGTATCAATGTGATTCCCAAGCTCGACGGTATCCTGACCGAGCTGGGCTTTGCCGAGTACACTGCCTACGCAGCCGACCCGCTGAACTTCTTCCTGCTGACTGCCACCCTGATGGTGGGTACTGCTGGTCTGCCGCACGTGATCGCCCGCTTCTTTACCGTGCGTAAAGTGGCTGACGCCCGCTGGTCTGCCGGCTGGGCACTGGTGTTCATCGCGCTGCTGTACCTGACCGCGCCTGCGGTAGCCTCCATGGCCCGCCTGAACCTGATGGATACCGTGTATCCGAACGGTGCCGAGGCTGACCCGATCGACTACGAGCACCGTCCTGACT
>JAKPBL010000502.1 GCA_029778965.1 Bacteroidota bacterium | reverse complement strand
ATATCACCGGGGCCGCGAACCATATCGGGTCGCAATATTTCCGCATTGTATTCTTCCAGGATGAAGATATCCGCTTCGTCGCTGATATAATGATGACCGCTGTACAATCCTTCGTCCACCATCTCGCCGTTGGGATGATGAATCGTGTACACATATTTCCAGGCATTGGGCTGCACCGGCATCCAGGCCGGATGCAGGGCTTCAAAAAACCGAAGAATGAAATGGTTCCCGCTCTTAAGCGAAATCAGGATATTCTGCATGGAGAAGGGTTTCAACTTCCATAGGATACCCTTAAATTATAAAATTCTGCCGAATGATTTAGAAAAGATCTTTAAAAACACGGAAAATATCGAGGCCGAGTGCATAGGCCATCAATCCCAGCAGCAGCACCATGCCGCCCATTTGCGCATATTCCAGGAACTTTTCCGATGGTTTGCGGCCAGATACCATTTCAATGATCGTAAAAAGCGCATGCCCGCCGTCCAGCCCGGGTATCGGCAAGATATTCATCAGCGCCAGCACCAGCGAGAAGAAAGCAGTAAGGCTCCAGAACTGCATCCAATCCCATTCGGGCGCAAACATTTTCCCGATGCTGATCACCGATCCCAGCGACTCATTGGTATTGACCTTTCCGCTGAAGATCAGCTTAAGCTGCAACCAGTATCCCTCCAGCGTTTCGATGCTCTTTTTGAACCCAGCGGGGATGGCCTGGAAAAACCCGTAGTGGATTTCCCTGATCTCAAAATGATCTTTGGCCGAAGCAGGATATAACCCGATCTGCCCGTTGGCGCCAATAGGCGCCGAGAGATGAAGCGTATCGGCGCCGCGGGCTACCTCCAGCGCTATGGTTTTGTTCTTGCTCGTTTGCACCATTTTCCTGAACTCATGGTAAAAGGGCACGGGCTGGTTATTCACCGCCAGTATCTTGTCGCCCTTGCGCAGGCCGATCTTTCCGGCCACCGCCGTATCCACCACCGAATCGATGGCGACAAACGGCATACGCATATCGATGAAATTAATGGTCTTATAGTGGATCAGCTTGGCGGCGAAATCATCGGGAATCGAGATAGTGACGTCTTTTCCGGCACGTTCCACCACCATGGTCTTAGCGCCGCCCAGCACTACTTTCAACGGTATCTTGTTGAAGCGGTCGATGTATTCACCGTCGACCGATTTGATCATATCGCCATCGCGCAAGCCAATGCTCTGCGCCAGCGAATCGGTAGCGATGCCGTAGGTGAATTTATTGGTGGGCACATACGATTCGCCCCAGTACCAAAGCATGCAGGCATAAATAAGAAAACCCAACATCAGGTTCACCGTAACCCCGCCCAGCATGATAACAAGTCGCTGCCAGGCCGGTTTGCTGCGAAACTCCCAGGGCTGGGCCGGCTGCTTCAACTGCTCTTTGTCCATGCTTTCATCTATCATTCCCGCAATCTTCACATAACCGCCGAAAGGCACCCAACCGAGCCCGTATTCGGTTTCGCCGATCTTCTTCTTAAACAGGGAAAACCAGGGGTTGAAGAACAGGTAAAACTTTTCGACCCTGCATTTGAACCAGCGCGCCGGAAGGAAATGGCCCATTTCGTGTAACACCACGATGATGGAGAACGACAAAACGAACTGGCCGGCCTTGATGCCTGCTTCGGCCCAATTAATTGCTAACAAGGTCATAAGGCGGCAAATATCCGGTAAATTTGGCGTTAGAACTGATAATTTTTTGACAATAATACAACGGAAAACCCCGGGTGATTGTCAGCTTAAAAAAACGTGTGTATGAAAAAACTGGCGCTGGTTGCCCTGGTAGTGCTTCCTTTCGCTGCTTGCCTGAAAAGCGATGCCTATCAGGAAGACAATAACCAGGTATTGGTAAACATGA
>JAKPBL010000469.1 GCA_029778965.1 Bacteroidota bacterium | reverse complement strand
GATGTGGTGCAGGCAGCGGCACGACAGTTTGCCGATTGGATGAAACCCGCTTTTGGCCCATGGATGGTAGGACCTGCAGCGCCGGTGGTGAACAGGGTGCGCAACCAATACCTGATGGACTTGCTGATCAAACTGCCGAAAGACGCCGGTAAGGTGCACAAATGCAAGGAACAGGTACAACTGTTAACGGCCCACCTGCACCAGCAGCCGCCTTTTAAGTCGGTGACGGTTACGCCTGATATTGACCCGATCTAAGCGCGAGCTGCCTGATATCATTGTATTCATGGATGAATATCCCCTTACGCGGCTCTTTGGCTGCCGTGAGCATGGCCAGCGCCAGTTCGTTGGCTTTTACCGGTTTGTATTTACGCCAGCTACCCATCATAAGCGGTGCAATAAGAGGCGCCAGGAAGCGCGCCGCCGACTCACCGCCCCGTTTTTCCTTGCGGTCGCCCAGCAATAAGGAGGGCCGGAATATATGCACCTGGGGTATTTGTTCCTTGCACACCGCTTCTTCCGTAACGCCTTTGAGCTTCAGGTAAAAATTACTTTGCAGACCCGGATCGGCGCCCACCGAAGACACTAACAGGTATCCATAAACGCCGTTGGCCGCCGCCGCTTTGGCGGCAAATACGGGTATGTCGAAGTCCACTTTTTTATAGGCGTCGTGATTGCCCTGCACCTTTTTCATGGTGGTGCCGATGCAGCAAAATACGGTCTCGACACCGGCTGTGGGCGGGTAATAGGCGTCGGGGCTGCTGAAATCAATAACGGTCTGCCGCATTTTCGGATGGCTTTGCGGCAGGGGCGAACGAACCAGCAGTTCTACCTGGTCGTAATATTCGTCTTTCAGCAAAAATGCCAGCAGGGTGCTGCCAATCATTCCGCTGGCGCCTAAAATCAATGCTTTTCTCGCCATAACTTTGAATGTATGGAAATACTGGCAAACTACCCCCTGAAAAAGCTCAATAGTTTCGGCATGGATGTGTCGGCGCACCGCTTCGCCCGCTTCAGCTCGGCAGACGAATTGCAGGCGCTCCTTCGGCACAGGAGAGAGCAGGGTGAAGCGGCGCTTCCGCTGCTGGTTCTCGGGGGGGGAAGCAACCTGCTTTTCCGGGAGAACTTCAGCGGCTGGGTACTGAAAAATGAAATAGGAGGCGTGGAAGAGCTGCACGAAGACGCCGATTTCGTATATGTGCGCGCGGGCGCGGGCGAGAACTGGCACGGGTTTGTACAGTATTGTATTGGCAGGGGCTGGGGCGGGCTCGAAAACCTGTCTCTTATTCCCGGTAATGTAGGCGCTTCGCCCATGCAGAATATCGGCGCTTATGGGGTGGAGATAAAAGACCTGTTCTGGGATTTGCGGGCGCTGCACATCGAAAGCGGCCGGGTGGAGACATTCACCGTCGGCGACTGTCATTTTGGTTACCGGGAAAGCGTGTTTAAAACCAAACTTCGCAACCAGTATGTGATCCTGGATGTTACCTACTGCCTGCGCAAGAAGCCGGTGCTGCATACTTCCTATGGCGCCATTCACCAGGAGCTGGAAGCTGCCGGCATCGGGCAGCCAACCATTCGCGACGTGGCCGATGCCGTGATACGCATCCGGCAATCGAAGCTGCCCGACCCAGCCGTGATCGGCAATGCCGGCAGTTTTTTTAAAAACCCAACGGTTCCGCTGGCACAATTCAATAGCTTGCAGCAGCAACATCCCGGTATTGTCGGTTATCCATTACCGGGAGACAAAGTAAAACTGGCCGCCGGCTGGCTGATCGAGGCGGCGGGCTGGAAAGGCTATCGCAAAGGAGATGCAGGCGTTCACCCCCGGCAGGCGCTGGTGCTGGTCAACTACGGGCATGCCACCGGCGCCGATATCTTTGACCTGAGCGAACAAATCGTGCAAAGCATACGGTCTGCTTTTAACGTGGAACTGGAGCGCGAAGTGAATATTATTTAATCCAGGTCGAAATCCTCTTCTTCGCTGCCGCCCAGGTTCACCATCGAGCCCATGAGGTCTTTAAATTCCAGGCGGTTGTCGACGATCTTTTTGCTGATCTGCGAATAGGCGCTCAATC
>JAKPBL010000302.1 GCA_029778965.1 Bacteroidota bacterium | reverse complement strand
TGGCATCTACTGGGGCGGGGACTTTGAAACCGCCGTCCAGCGCCTGAAGGCGGGCGATATTTCGCCCAACGGCATTCGTTTTTTTATCGGTTATTCGGGCTGGTCGGAGGGGCAACTGGAGGGCGAGCTGAACGAGAAATCGTGGATCACCGCCAACGGCAGCAGCCGGCTGATCTTTCACCGCAACCTCGACGCCATCTGGAAAGAGGCGCTGAACGACCTGGGCGGTGAATACAGCCAACTGGTCAACTATCCCATCGACCCGCAGTTGAACTGAGGCCCAATAAGGCCGTTTATCACCACAATACAGCCAGTAGCAGGATGGGCCGGGTAAATATGCAATAGCATTTACGGCAAGAAGAAAAAACCAAAAAGCCGGCCTGCGCCGGCTCCTGGTCCTCACTTACTACCCACTCCGGACAGACACCTGGCAGCCCTTTATCCACTTTTCCCGTTCTCTGCTGCAGGCCCCGTTCCGTCATACAATGTTAGGTCAGCGCCGCGGCCGTACCTAGCGTGTTTTAGCGGGAATTTCGACAGGTGTTTACACCATGCAGGAAAACCATGCAGATAAAAAAACCCGCGGCAAGCCGCGGGTTAGTTACATAGCTGATTAAAACAGATCAGTTTTCTACCGGTACAGCACCTTCTACCAGTACAGTCACGTTGTTGTTCAACACTTCCACAAATCCTCCTTTGATTGAAAACAAAGAAGTATCGTGGGCTGCCCTGGATCTTAATACCTTCAGCGAACCCGCTTTCAATGCGCTCACCAGCGGGGCGTGCTTCTCCAGCACTTCAAACAAGCCATCCACGCCCGGCAACTGTACACCATATACTTCGCCGCTGTACAATTTGCGTTCGGGGGTTAATATCTCAAGATTCATAACTTAAAAAAGTTTATAGTTTATGGTCTATGGTTTAAGGTTCGTTACAGGTTAAAAAGTTACCAAGCACGCGGCAGCAACCATAAACCTGAGACCATAAACCATAAACTTCTTGTTATCCCTGCGCCTGGGCCAGCAGCTTCTTACCCTTTTCAACAGCGTCTTCAATGGTTCCCACCAGGTTGAAGGCGGCCTCGGGATAGTCGTCTACCTCACCGTCCATGATCATATTGAAACCGCGGATGGTGTCTTCGATGCTCACGAACACTCCCTTCAGACCGGTGAACTGCTCGGCCACATGGAAGGGCTGGCTCAGGAAACGCTGCACCTTACGGGCGCGGGCCACGGTCATTTTATCTTCGTCGCTCAATTCATCCATACCCAAGATCGCGATGATGTCCTGCAACTCCTTATAACGCTGGAGGATCAGCTTCACGCGGTTGGCGGTATTATAATGCGAATCACCTACTATCTGCGGACTCAGGATACGGCTGGTAGAATCCAGCGGATCCACCGCGGGATAGATACCGAGGTCGGCGATCTTCCGGCTCAATACCGTAGTGGCATCGAGGTGGGCGAAAGTCGTTGCGGGCGCGGGGTCGGTCAGGTCATCGGCCGGTACATATACCGCCTGCACGGAGGTAATGGAACCATTCTTGGTCGAGGTGATGCGTTCCTGCATCAGGCCCATTTCGGTGGCCAGGGTAGGCTGGTAGCCCACCGCCGACGGCATCCGTCCCAGCAGGGCCGACACTTCAGAACCGGCCTGGGTGAACCGGAAGATATTGTCAACAAAAAACAGGATGTCTTTTCCTTTTCCGGTACCATCACCGTCGCGGAAATACTCGGCGATGGTCAGTCCGCTGAGGGCCACACGGGCGCGGGCGCCGGGGGGCTCGTTCATTTGACCGAATACGAAGGTTGCTTTCGACTCTTTCAGTTCGTCGAGGTTCACCTTATCGAGATCCCATCCGCCTTCTTCCATGCTGTGCTTGAACCCTTCGCCGTATTTCATGATACCGGCTTCGATCATTTCGCGCATCAGGTCGTTTCCTTCGCGGGTACGCTCGCCCACGCCGGCAAATACCGACAGACCACCGTGGCCTTTGGCGATGTTGTTGATCAGCTCCTGGATCAGTACGGTCTTACCTACGCCCGCACCGCCGAACAAACCGATCTTACCACCTTTTGCATAGGGCTCGATCAGGTCGATCACCTTGATACCAGTAAACAACACTTCGGTAGAAGTGCTCAGGAATTCAAAAGCCGGCGGCTTGGCGTGGATAGAGCGGCCATTGGCCTTATTGATAGCGGGCAATCCGTCGATCGGATCACCGGTTACATTAAACAAACGTCCGTTGATGCCTTCGCCCACGGGCATAAGGATCGGGCGACCGGTGTCAACCACTTCCATACCGCGTACAAGTCCCTCGGTTCCATCCATCGCAATACAACGTACACTATCCTCGCCCAGGTGCTGCTGCACTTCAAGAATCAGGGGTTCGGCATTATCACGCTTTACTTCCAGCGCATTCAGGATTTCAGGCAATTTTCCGTCGAACTGCACGTCTAATACGGCGCCGATGACTTGTTTTACTTTTCCTTTGGTTGACATATATAAGGAACCTTTTTAGGCGAGGTTTTCAAAATTGGCGCAAAGGTAAGGGATTTCATGATGTATATTTAGGGGATATGAAAATGAATTCTATTTTTGTTTTTGCCCTGGTTATCAGTGTATTATCCTGGTCTTGCCAGGATACGCCCAAAGCCGTCAAAACCGTTGAAAGAGCCGTTGAGATAACGCCCGAGCTGGCCACCTCCACCCTCTTTCTCGACAGCGCGGTGGTGGAGAAATACCTGGCGGGACAGCAGTTGCCCGATACCACCCGGCAAATGATCGTCAATTTTTACAATGCCCGGAACTTCAGCTATGCCTGGTTCGATACCAGCGGCGTAGCTGAACAGGCGGTGCAGTTGTGGAACCTCCAGTCGAATTATATCGGTTACAGCCGCGACAGCAGCATCTACAACCCGTTTTTGCAACGCTGGGCCGATTCGGTGTATGCCAATGGCAATAAGGCGA
>JAKPBL010000452.1 GCA_029778965.1 Bacteroidota bacterium | reverse complement strand
TATTGATATTGTTTGGCCTTTTGGCGGGTACGGCTGCCGTTGCCCAGTCCGATTCAGGAGAGCGGTATCGTCCCCTGTTGCATTTTACGCCCCAACGGGGCTGGATGAACGATCCCAACGGACTGGTGTACAACAATGGCGTATATCACCTGTTTTACCAGCATTATCCCGACGGCAGCAAATGGGGGCCCATGCACTGGGGGCATGCCAGCAGCACCGACCTGCTGCACTGGCAGCACCGGCCGATAGCGCTGTATCCTGATAGCCTTGGTTATATTTTTTCCGGCAGCGCGGTGGTCGATCAGGTAAAACGTTCTCCTTTTGCCAGGCCCGGTAAGCCGGCGCCGCTGGTGGCGATTTATACTTACCACGATCCGAAAGGCGAGAAGGCGGGTCGCAACGATTACCAGACCCAGGGCATCGCTTATAGTTACGACAACGGTAAAACCTGGACCAAATACAAGAACAATCCCGTGTTGAAGAGCCCGGGCATTGCCGATTTTCGCGATCCGAAAGTAAACTGGTATGAAGCCGGCAAAAAATGGATCATGGCGCTTGCCGTGAAAGACCATATTGGATTCTATTCTTCCGCCGATCTTATCAACTGGCAGCACGAATCGTCGTTTGGAGAGAAGGAAGGCGCTCACGGCGGCGTGTGGGAATGTCCCGACCTGTTCCCGCTGACGGTTAACGGCAAAGAATATTGGGTGCTGATTGTGAATATCAATCCCGGCGGTCCGAATGGCGGCTCGGCTACACAGTATTTCATCGGGTCGTTCGATGGAAAAACCTTCACGCCGCTGGATACCGAAACCCGCTGGCTCGACGATGGCCCCGACAATTATGCGGGCGTAACCTTTTCCAATACCGGCGCACGCCGGATCCTGATCGGATGGATGAGCAACTGGTCGTATGCCCAGGAAGTGCCGACTTATCGCTGGCGCAGCGCCACCACGTTGCCGCGTGAACTCTCTGTGCGTTTGGTAAATGGAAAACCCCTGGTATCGAGCCGGCCTGCCGCCGAAGTGAGAACGCTCGAAGCGGCGAAGCAAAGCGGCAGCGGTATCGCCTCGCTTACAAAAGCATTGGCCGCGAACCGCGACAGCCTGCTGCGCCTGGACTTTACCGTTCCCGCCAAAGATTTTTCGATGGCGTTCAGCAACGACCTGGGGCAGGAACTGGTGTGGGGATATGATGCGGCGTCGAACCGGTTGTATATAGACCGGCATGCCAGCGGCGATACCGGCTTTCATCCCGATTTCGGGAAAACCAGCTATGCAGCCCGTAAAACAACAGCCGGCGAAATCAGGCTCACCTGCATCGTTGACCGTTCGGGAATGGAGTTGTTTGCCGACGACGGACTAACCGTTATGACGGCAATCTATTTTCCCGGTAAGGCGTTCAATAAGGCGACCATCGTTAAGGGCGATGTCATCGGCCGGTGGAGCCTGGCCCGCTTGCAAGCGGTAACAAAATAACCGGCTTGGCTGCCTCAGGCAACTACCCGCTGTTGCACACCCGCTTTTTTAGGGAGAGCTTTTAACAGCAGGCACAGCAGGAAGCCGGTGAAAGCCAGGGCCGCACCTACATATTCAGGCGAGGTAAACCCGAAACCGGCTGCAATAGGCAGGCCGCCGAGAAATGCACCCAGGGCATTGCCTATATTGGAAGTAGCCTGCAGCGAAGCGCTGGCCAGCATTTCTGCATTGGGCGCATGGCCGATCATCAGCATCTGCATGGGTGCGATGACGGCAAAAGCAACCGCGCCCGTCAGGAAGGTCAGTATCACCGACAGCCACAGGTACTTCGACAGCAGCGCAACGGTCAGCAACATAATGATCATGCTGAGCAGCAGCATCGAGGTCGTTTTAAGCGGAGAGAACCGGTCGGCCAAACGGCCGCCTACCAGGTTTCCGACGGCCATGCCCGAACCGGCGACCATCATCACCAGCATCATCCGGCTGGCGGGTACACCCGATACTTCGGTCATCAGCGGCGCGATATAGCTGATCCAGGCAAACATGCCGCCGGTGCCGATAGAAGAAATGCCTACGATGGTCCAGAAAGCAGGGCTCCTGAACAATTGAAGACTTTCCCGTATCGACGTGTTCTGATCGTTTTTTACATCGGGCAGCCATTGACGTATGCTGATGGCCGTTATCCAGGCAACCAGGGCAACGATACCGAAAGAAATACGCCAGCTAAACTGGTGCCCGATCCAGGTGCCGAGCGGCACGCCGATCAGGTTGGCAACGGTAAGTCCTGCGAACATTACCGAAACAGCCCGCGCCTCGCGGCCGGGCTGGGCCAGCTTGGCGGCCACTACCGCGCCCACGCCGAAAAAGGCGCCATGGGGCAGTCCCGAAAAAAGCCGGGCTATCACCAGGGTGGTATGGTTGGGCGACAATGCGAAGAGGCCGTTGAACAGCCCGAACATAGCCATCAGCACCATCAGTATTTTTTTCGGCGGGTACTGTGCGGCGGCCATTACCATCAGCGGCGCGCCGATCACCACACCCAACGCATAGAGCGAAATGAGGTGACCCGCCACGGGAATGGATACATGCAGTGAACTGGCTACATCGGGCAATACGCCCATGATCATAAACTCGGCCATGCCGAGGCTGAGGCCGCCCAGCAACAGGCTGATGAGCCCGGGCTGGAGGTCGAATTTTTTTTGTTTCGCTGTTTCCACCGGTTGCTTCTCTGCCGGCGAATGACCGGCGGGTTTCTCCGTGACAGTGGCGGCTTTATTCGCCGGCACCGCGGTGTAAAATGTCCTTTTGGACGTATGGGGGAAAAATGTTTGTGTCATATTCATTGGGTTATAGCACTTTAAAACGCCCGCAGGCGATTACCGGCCTTTGGCAAAGCCGGTGTTGTTTATTTAAATGATCCGAACGGGCTTGCCCGATTGCATCACTTCCGATACCAGCCCGGGGTCATAACCCTGCGGTGCTGAAATAAGCACCAGGTCAATATCGCGGTCAGCTACAATCTCGTTGATCCCTTTTACCAGTTCGGCATCAGGATACAGCGTTCTTGCCAGCCCTTCGGATAAGGTTCCTTCAATTAATACCTTTCTGAGGTGATAGCCGTGGAAGTGGCCGGTCGAAGGCATTTTAAAAATCTTGCCCGACTTGCTGCATTCCACCAGTCCGATGTTCTTAAACGTGTTCATTGTAATGTGGTTTTAAAGCGGCAGCATTACGTTAAGAATAGCAAAGTTAATTAAAATTGTTTAATCGATTAAACCGTTAACCATATAATAACGTTAAAGCCGTAATATTGTTGTGTCAATTGCCTGAACGAGAAGCTTCTATGAAAAGAACAAGCCTGAAAGATATTGCCCAGCGGGTAGGCGTTTCCACCGCCCTGGTTTCTTATGTATTGAATAACAAGAAAGAAGGACGCATCAGCAAGGCCATTGCCGAACGTATCCGCGAAACGGCCCGGGCCATGAACTACCGCACCAATCAGATTGCTAAAAGCCTGAAAACCAACAAAACAATGACTATCGGCCTGGTACTGGCCGATATTTCCAACCCTTTTTCGTCGGCCATTGCGCGGGTCATAGAAGATGCCGCCAATGAATCGAAATACACCGTGCTCTTTGGCAGCGCCGACGAAAACCCGGAAAGATTCCGCCGCCTGGTCGATATTTTCCGCGACCGGCAGGTCGACGGACTCATTCTCCTGCCGCCCAACGGGGTAGGGGAAGACATACGCCGGCTCTATGAGCAGCGGGTGCCTTTTGTTCAGCTCGACCGGTACTACCCGGCCTCGCCCGGCAATGTAGTGGCGCTCGACAATTTTACCGCTGGCTTCGACGGTGCTTCGCTGCTACTGTCGACCGGCCGTTCCAAAATCGGACTGATCGCATTTGAATCACAACTCTACCACCTCCGCCAGCGCAAGCTGGGCTACCAGCAGGCATGCCTCCAGGCAGGTGTTCCACCTGAACCATCGCTGGTGGCGGAACTGGGCGTCCACCAGCTCGAAAAAACGGTGCCGGCCGCGATCGACAAGCTGCTGAAAAACGGCGCCGACAGCCTGTTTTTTTTGTCCAACACCTTATCGGCCATCGGCCTGCGCCATCTCAACCAGCTACCCATACGGGTTCCCGATGACCTCGCCGTGGTAAGCTTTGACGAAAACGAGCTGCTCGACCTCTTTTATGCGCCGCTTACCTACCTGCAGCAACCGCTGGAGCAGATGGGACGTAAAGCCATTGAAATACTGCTGGCGGCTATGGAAAATCCGCAACAAATTACCCGCATCAATTTCCCCGCTACCCTGGTACGCCGCCGTTCGGCCTGATGGCACGCTTTTTTTCAGTCCCACGCTAAACAATTGTTATGGAAAGCTGGAAACAAAAACTGGAAGGAAACTGGAACGTGCTTAAAGGAAAGATCAAACAGGAGTATGCCAACCTGACCGATGATGATCTTGCCTATCAGCGTGGCAAAGAAGATGAATTGCTGGGTCGCATTCAGAAAGCGTCGGGCAAAACGAAAGACCAACTGAAAGAGTGGATCGATAAACTCTGACAAGAATCAGTTGCACAACAGATCCGGATCAGGCATCGGTGATCCGGATCTTCGTAGTTTGAACAAAACGAACGATATGAAAAAGCCAGAAAATGCCGCTGTTCCGGATAAGCCGAATCTTCCGGATAGCAATAATCCGAACATCGCCGATAACAAAGAAGAAGCCATTGAGTCGGAACTGTCCAAGATGGATTACCCCGCCAGCGAAGACATCATGAGCCCGGCCAGCGGTGCTAAAAAGTTGCCGCACAAGGAATCTCGCCGGCATAGTCTCGACGACGGGCTCGACGTACCGGGCGCCGACCTCGACGATGAGATGGAAGACATCGGTGAAGAAGACGAAGAGAACAATTATTACAGCCTCGGCGGCGATAACAACGATTAAACACAAAGCCTATGCGGGCAATCTGGACAGGTTCTATTGGCTTCGGACTCGTAAACATACCAGTCAAAATGTACAGCGCCGTAGAATCAAGCACGCTTGACCTGGATATGCTTGACAAAAAAGACCACGCCAATGTCCGTTTTAAACGGGTGAATGAAAAAACGGGTAAGGAAGTGGCCTGGGAAAATATTGTTAAGGGTTACCTGCTCAACGATAAGTATGTAGTACTTGACAAGGCAGATTTCGATAAGGCGAGTCCGGAGAAATCCACCCATATTGAGATCACTGAATTTGTCAATGTGGAGGAGATCGATTCGGGTTATTTTGAAATGCCGTATTACCTGGAACCCGACAAAACAGGCGCCCGGGCCTATGCGCTGTTGCATGAAGCGCTGAAGAAATCAAAAAAGGGCGGTATCGGCACATTGGTAATGCATGGCCGGGGGCATCTCTGCCTGATAAAAGCGCAGGAGAAGCTGCTGGTGCTGAACCGCATTCGTTTTGAGCAGGAAATCCGGGATCCGGCAACACTAAAAATCCCGTCTGCCAAGACCAAACCGGCCGAAGTAAAAATGGCGCTGGACCTGGTAAGCCGGCTCACGAAAAAATTTGATATCAGCAGGTATAAAGATGATTATTCGGATAAGCTGATGAAGCTGATACGCGCCAAAGCAAAAGGGAAAAAGATCCCGGTGGCGCCTATGAAGGTAGTGCATTCACGTGCAAAAGACCTGATGGAGCAGCTCAAGGCAAGCCTGGCGGCGCCCACGGCCAGGCGAAAAGCCTCATAGCCTATGAGCCTGTCTGCATACAATAAGAAGCGGAACTTTAACCAGACACGCGAACCCCGGGGTAAAGCGGGCGAGGCCGGTACCTTTCGCTTTGTGGTGCAAGAGCACCATGCCTCCCGGCTGCATTGGGACTTTCGCCTTGAATTGGGAGGTGTATTGAAAAGCTGGGCCGTGCCCAAGGGGCCGGCCATGGAACCCGGCGACAAACGGCTGGCGGTTCGTGTGGAAGACCATCCGGTCAGCTATATTGACTTTAAAGGAATCATTCCCAAGGGAAATTACGGCGCCGGTACCGTAGCCATCTGGGATAAAGGTTATTTTATACCTGTCGATGAAAAGAGCGCACCCTTGTCTGAAAAGCAGGCCCTGCAATGGCTGAAGAAAGGAGAGCTGAAGCTGCAGCTCCAAGGAAAAAAGCTAACAGGGGAATACGTGCTCGTTGATATGCACAAAGGAGAGAAGAACTGGCTGCTGATCAGGCATAAAAGCAAGCAGTACGGTAAAGGAAAAAAAATCACCGGCTATATTCATCCCATGCTTGCCAGTATCACGTCGTCTGCCTTTGACGATCCCAACTGGCTTTTCGAAATAAAATGGGACGGTTACCGGGCCATCGCAGAAACGGGAAAGAAGGAAATACGTTTTTATTCACGCAACGGTCTCGATTTCAGCGAAAGGTTCCCGGCCATTTATAATGCGCTGCAGGCTTTTGATAAAAAAGCAGTGCTGGATGGGGAAATTGTATTGCTGAACGAAAAAGGACTGCCTGATTTTCAAAAGCTGCAGAATTATGAGTCGCACAGAGACCTGCCCCTGGTCTATTATGTATTCGATATGCTGGAGCTGGAGGGAAAAGACATGCGCGGACTGCCGCTGGCAGACAGGAAAAAGCTGTTGAAGAAATACCTCGGGCGTAAGAAAATCATTCAATACTGCGACCACATCGAAGAAAGGGGCATTGATTTCCTTGCGCAGGCCAAAGCCGGCGGACTGGAAGGCATTATTGCCAAGGCCAAAGACAGCACCTATACCGACGGTTATCGCAGCAGGCAATGGCTGAAGATCAAAAATATACAGAGCGCCGAAGCCGTTATCGTTGGCTATACGGAGCCGAAAGGCTCCCGGACAGGTTTCGGGGCATTGGTGCTGGCGGGTAAAAAGGGAAAGAAATGGATTTACCGCGGGCATGTGGGAACGGGCTTCAGCCGCCAGACCTTGTCTGCCCTGAAAAAGATCATGCAGCCGCTGGAGACCCCTAAAATGCCTTTTGAAGAAGCACCCGCGGTAAATGGAAAAGTGACCTGGCTCCGGCCAAAGCTGCT
>JAKPBL010000434.1 GCA_029778965.1 Bacteroidota bacterium | reverse complement strand
TCTATTTCGACCGGATCGGTGGCGCCGATCCGGGCAGTTTTGAAATGCCGGTGAGCCGCATTGTTTTCAAGAGTCTTCCCTGCTGACAGGCGACACGCTCAGATCTCGATCCCGATTTTCTTCATGAGTATGCTGGCGTTCATGCTTTGGCAAACCCCGTTTTTGAGCGTATAATCGAAATACAGCTCTTCGCCGTTTACGTTTACGTCGAAATGATAATTGCGGATGACGCCGGGGTATTGCGCGGCGAGCTCCGTTAATGTAAGGTCGTGTGTTGCCAGCAGGCCCGTTCCGTTCTCCCGCACCATCTGCTCTACCAGCGCACGCGAACCGGTTTGCCGGTCGTGCGAGTTGGTGCCGCGCAGTATTTCATCGAGCAGGAACAGCACCGGCTCCTGGCGCCGCACCGCTTCGATGATGCCTTTGAGCTTGTTCAGCTCGGCATAAAAGGTCGATGTATTCTCCTCCAGGTTATCGGCAATGCGCATGCTGCTCATGATTCGGTTATTCGATACCGTTAGTTTGGCCGCCGGAACCATACTGCCGGCCATGGCCAGCACCTGGCTCACGCCCACGGCGCGCAGAAAGGTGCTTTTTCCCGCCATATTGCTGCCGGTGATCAGCGAAATAGCCGGCCGGCCGCTGGTGCTGAAATCATTGGCGACCGCCTGGCGGGCGGGAATCAATGGATGGAGCAGCGCTTTTGCCTCGAAATGGCCGGGAAGGCCGGAGAGGGTGGGGGTGGTCCAACCGGGATGGTTGAACGCCGCGCGTGCCAGGCTGTTGAGCGCTTCGGCTTCGCCGATAACGCGAAACCAGTCGTGCACCGACGATTGTTGCTCGCGGCGCCATTTTTCCAGTTGCAGAATCACCTGGAGGTCCCACAGCAGGAAGGCATTCAGCGGTATAAATACCAGCGGGTTCAGCCGGATGTCGAACCGGTCGAGAATCTGCCGTAGCTGTCTGATGCGTTTGGAAGCAGGCAGTTTGTTTTCGGCAACGGCGATCCTCTCCAGGATACCGGGCCAGCTACCGTTGCTGAAACCGCTGCTTTCCAGGCAGGCCAGCACCGAGCTCAGCGTATTCAGTTGCGACACTGCCTTGTTAAGCATAACATAGGCAGGTTGCACTTTACGGGTAATGGCGAAAGCGATCAGCAGGAACAGGATGGTGAGTGCGAGGAAACGCGGTGTGGAGAGCAGGTCGAAAATATAGAGCAGCAGCGTGCCGACGGCTATAACCGGAACAACGATGGCCACGACTCTCCAGGCGGGTTTATTGAATTGTGCCGGATCCTGTAACCAACGGTCCAGGGTAGACGCTGTTTCGCTTTCCAGCTTCTCTGCGTCGCCGGTGGCCTGGAAGCCTATGCTCCAGGCGGGGTTGGCGGAGGTTTCGCGTGCCGCCTCCTGCCGTTGTAAAATGACGGGGTCGGCGGCCGGCGCCAGCAGCCATTGGGCAAAGGTTTCACGACCGGGTCCGCTGCTGGTTCTGTGCAGGTATTGGTACAGGGATGATTTGCCGAATATGTCGAGATCGTGCGCGTACGGGTGCGAAGCTGGCAGGTAGGCCGACCCGTCGAACCGATGCTGAAAGCGGTGAGCGGCGATATCGTCTTCTTCGGCGGCTATGCGCAGCTCGCGTTCCGTTTGACTGAGCTCCTGTTGTATGGTTGCCGAACGGCCGACGAGGAAGAGAAATGCAGCCGTAAAAGCGGCAATGACCAGCAGCGCCGGCATGAGCGGAAGAGGCCATAGAAAATATAGAAGGCCCGCGCCCGCCGCAAAGCAAAACAGCCGCCACCAGCCGAACTGCTTTTTTTGAGCGGTGAGACTTTCTTTCCGGGCGCTGCGGGTACTGATAAACTGCCGGTAGAAGGCAGCGGGCTCCATCCTTTCCATGCACTGAAACTAAACAATTTCGTATATTTGTCATTGCTAAAATCGGGGTTGTACTGGTTTCGACAGCATAGTTCTTTGAGCGTGTAAGCATGTGGTGCGTTGGATAATTAGCACCTTAATCTGAATATTCAAACTTCAAATGGCAATACTCAGTATGCCATGGCTGCCTAATCAGTGATTAAGTAGTCATTAGGGCCGCGTTGAGCAGGTTGGTCTGTTACCAGGCTCCGCCGCCGACTCAAAACAAAACACAGGCTGCTGCAACGGAAGGCTGTGACCGTTGCTTAAGACCATCCAGCTAAGGAAATAATCGGTTTGTGGTTGTCCTGTTATTTCCCGACAAATAATCATCCAATAAACATGTAGAAAGCGTTCGGCGAATATGTTTGGACGGGGGTTCGACTCCCCCCAGCTCCACAGAGGGAATAACTGTTTGGGTTATTCCCTTTTTTTGTGTTTATAGGTTCTTGACGAGGGGACGAGTTGGTTTATACCTCTTATTTTATTGATTACCAGTATGCTTTTTGGGTTTCCCGATTTTAATTTATTTT
>JAKPBL010000433.1 GCA_029778965.1 Bacteroidota bacterium | reverse complement strand
ATTCGCCAGCCGCGATCTTATTTTCATCGCTCAGCGGTTTTGATCATCTCTTTTAATGTAGCGTTGAAATGTTTTTCCTTGCCCAGGGCTTCGAGTGTAAGGGGCATGCGGTAACGCCAGTAGTGCTGCGCAACAGCCGGCACATTGATGCGCTCGTCGGCGGGATCGGCCGGCCGCAGGCTTTCCTCGCAGGCCAGCAGGTCCTGCAACTGGAAGATCGACCACATGGCCGGTGAATGCAGGTGCTGTATTACGATGGCTTTGCTGATCCATGGTTCGCAATGCAGCGGCGCCTCGCCCCATTGGCCAAGCTCCTGGTTGAAGAAGCGCTGGGTGGCGCCGCGGTCTTCTTCCCACCAGCCGCGTACGGTGCTCATATCGTGGGTGGAAGGTGTTACCACGCTCAGGTAAGGCGCCTTGTCGGGATGGAAGAACTCATGGCCGGCTTCTTTGGGCATACGCTGCAGCTCGAGGCTGAGTATGCCGAGCTGGTTCATCACCGTTGGCACGCAGGCGGGCACCAGCCCCAGGTCTTCGCCGCAGACCAGCATGTTCGTGGCGGCTTTCAGGGCCGGCAGCTTGTCCATCGCGTCGATCTGCCAGTGATGATCCTGCCGGCGGAAATAATAGTCGATGTAGAGGTCCTGCAGCGCCTGGCGGGTAGGTATTTCGAGCGACTGAAACGAGCTGGTCTGATCTACCGCAAACCGGAAATGAAAAGCCTGTCCCTTCGAGCCCGGGGCCTCGATAAGAATGATGTTCGAATGAAAATCGAGCAGGTGCTGCTTTATCCACTGCCGGTCGTCGTCGGGTTTCAGCGCCGCGAACCAGGCAGCCACTTTGGCCTGCGTATCGAAATCAGGCTGGAACAGGTATTCGCCGAAACCGGTCGATTGCAAAAACACTTCTTCCACGTACCCACGGCTGTCGCCGAAAATATCGACGAGCATTTTTTCGGTTATATATGGCCGTGTGTAACGATGGTATTCAAACCAGATATTGCGGTCGGTGAACTCCTGCCGCTGCACCGGAATGGCAGGCACGAACGTACCCATGATGCCTTCTACCGCGGTAACGGGGATGGACCAGATCCGGAAAAAGCCGAGCACATGATCTATGCGGAAGGCGTCGAAATAGCGGCTCATCTGCTCGAAGCGTTGCTTCCACCACGCAAAGCCGTCTTGCTTCATCTGTTCCCAGTTATAGGTGGGAAAGCCCCAGTTCTGCCCTTTGGGAGCAAAGGCATCGGGCGGTGCGCCGGCCTGCTGGTCGAGGTGATAAAGCGATGGATTCACCCAAGCGTCGCAACTGTAACGGGCAATGCCGATGGGAATATCTCCCTTCAGCACCACGCCGTGTTTGTGCGCGTAACGCGCGGCCGTTTCGAGCTGCAGGTGCAACTGGTATTGCAGGTAATAATAAAAGCGAACCTGGTCGTGGTGCCTGAGCCGGGGCGACACATACCGTGTGATCGCGGCTTCATCGTACTGGCTGTGCTGTTTCCACTGGTCGAATCTGGTGGTGCCGAAACGATCGCGCAAATGGCAGAAAGCGGCATAAGGCACCAGCCAGTGTTTGTTGGCGGTATAAAACTCCTGGAAGCCCTCTTCTTCGAGCCATTCGCCGGCCGATGCTTCATACAGCAGGCGCAGCGCCTCCATCTTGTCGGCCATCACCGCTTCGTAGTCAACGGCCGCCAGCTCGTTCAGCGCCTCCCGCTTCTTCTTATAGTGCTTTATGAGCGCCGCGTGCTTTTTGCCGGCTACTGTTTCCAGGTTCAGGTACAGGGGATGAAGGGCAAAGGCGGAGATGGCATTGTAGGGATAGGAATCCGTCCAGGTGCCGGTGCTGCAGGTGTCGTTTACCGGCAGAAGCTGGATCAGCTTCAGGCCGGTGGTGCGCGCCCAATCTACCAGCAGCGCAATATCGGTGAACTCTCCTACCCCATGGCCTTTTTTGCTGCGCAGGCTGAACAGCGGGATGGCCACCCCGGCACCCCGCCAGGTATTGTTCAGGAAACGGGCAAACCCATCGTGCACAAGGGTGACGGTATCGTCGGCGTCACCGAATAACTGCCGGTTGTCGCCCGATTCAAAGTATTTGAATTTCTTGCTGTTATGATTATAAACACCGTATTTATAGCTGATAGGGAACGATTCTTTGGGAACGTTTAGTGCTACTGTCCACCAGTTCCCGTCGGGCTGCATCAATACAGCCTGGTCGGGATCCCAATCGCCCAATGCCGGCCCCGAGCCGCAAATACAGAGCTGCTCCTGCTTACCCAGTAAGGGTGCTTTTACCTTGAACACCAGGCTCGGGTGTTTCGGCGCTTTGGCCTTTTTCGGTTTGTGACCGGGCAGCAGGATCTCCTGGAACGGCGCCGTATAAAAAGCATTTTCGAAAGCGCCTGGCTGGTTCCAGGCGTCCACCAGGTGCAAATCGCGGCCGTGCCATTGCTTCAGCGATACGGCGCGGTCGTTTCCCCATTCGCGTACCGGGGTGCCGTCGGCCTCCTGTAACAGGTACTGGTAGGTGAAACTGGCGTCGCAATCGGCCGGCAGGTGAATGACTGCAGTCCAGTATTCGTCGTTCAGGTAGGTCATGGGTACCGGGCCGGTTTGCCCCGGCAACGATTCAAGTCCGGTGATATACAATTCTTGCCCGAACCTGGTATAAAAACGAAGATAGAATTGGAGCTTCATCAAATCTTGGTTTATTGAATGGCAGGCAGTGCGGAAGTCTTACTAAATATACAATAATGATCTGTGTATTTGCTACACATTTATAACCCTTTCAGGGCACGATGCCTTCGACCTTCACTACCGCCTATTGGGGCGCAAAGGTAACGATCTGCGGCTGTTTCGGGGATGTGATTTATCGAAACGGCCGCAGATGCGGTATTTAGCTAACGCTTAGTTCACTATGTTTACCGGCTGGCCGTTCAGCCAGGCACGCAGGTTGTTGTTGGCGATGTCCATCATGCGTTGCCGGGCGGCGAAGGTAGCCCAGGCGATGTGTGGGGTCACCAGGCAGTTGCGGGCCGTCAGCAGCGGGTTATTCGCCGCCGGTGGTTCGGTCGATAATACGTCGATGCCTGCGCCGGCGATGCGCCCTTCGTTGAGCGCATCGGCCAGGTCTTGTTCCACCACCAGTGGTCCCCGGGAGGTATTGAGTAAAAAGGCGGACGGTTTCATGTGCTGCAGCAGGCTTCGGTTAACCATGCCCGTTGTATCGGGCGTCAGCGGACAATGAAGGCTGACCACGTCGGCTTTTGCAAACAGCGCTTCGGGTTGCAGCCATTCCAGTTCCGGAAACCCGGGAAGGGTTTTGGGCGTGCGGCTGTGTGCCACGATCTTCATGCCGAAAGCCATGGCCACTTTTGCGATCCGCTGGCCGATGCCGCCGAAGCCGACAATCCCCATGGTTTTACCCGCCAGCTCTACGAGGGGGTACAGTTGATAACAAAAATCGGGCGAGCGGCTCCACCCTCCTTCGCGCGCGTGGTCGCTGTGCCGCTGCACATGATGGGTGAGCTCCAGCAGTAACGCAAACGTGAGCTGTACGACCGACTCGGTGCTGTAACCAGGCACATTCGCTACCGCAATGCCACGTTCGCGGGCCGCGGCCGTATCGACGATATTATAACCGGTAGCGTGTACACCGATAAAACGCAACGCGGGCAGTTGTGCCAGCGTGGTGCTGTTCAGCGCTACTTTATTGGTGAAGACCACCTCGGCATCGCCTATTCTTTCCACCACCTGCGCGGGCGGGGTGCGGTCATACACGGTCAGTTCGCCGAGGGCGGCAAGGGGCGACCAGTCGAGGTCGCCGGGATTCAGCGGATAGCCGTCGAGCACAATTATCTTCATACTGCAAAAATAAAAAAGCTGCCCCGAGAAACGAGGCAGCTTTCATTATTTCTGTTCGGAGATCAGATAATATCCAGCGCTTTCACAAAACTGGTGCAAACAAAGGGAATGATCATGGTCAGATATTCCCAGTGCAGATAGATGGCAGCCAGCAAAGCGGCGGTCGATACAAAAAAACCTAACCACCAGATACCGGTATTTTTTTTCTGTGTCTCCATGGATTTGTTCGTATTTGCCAGCGAAAATAAGGCAATTGACTGATTTCAAAAACCTTTCCATAAAAAAAGCCTCCGGTCGTAAAGCCGGAGGCTGTATTTTTTGCTTTGTGTCTTCGCTTTTCTTTTGGTGTCTTTGCACCTTTGCGCTCTTTGCGTGAAGCAAGACAACCGCCTGCACAATTACTTCACTTCCTCAAACTCTGCATCGGTCACATTCTCATCCGGCGCGCCGGCGGTAGAGCCGCCCTGCGATGCCTGTTCGGCGCCTGGCTGTGCACCAGCCTGCTGCGCTTTGTAGATGTCTTCCGAAGCGGCTGTCCACGCGCCGTTCATTTCAGCAACCGCCGTATCGATCGCGGCCAGGTCCTGGCTCTTATGCGCTTCTTTCAATTTGGTGAGCGCCGATTCGATCGGTGCTTTTTTATCGGCCGGAATCTTATCCCCGAAATCTTTCAGTTGCTTCTCTGTCTGGAAGATCAGGCTGTCGGCCTGGTTCACCTTCTCCACTTTTTCGCGGGCTTCCTTATCGGCCGATTCATTGGCTTTCGCTTCAGCCTTCATTTTTTCGATTTCATCTTTGGTCAATCCCGAGCCTGCTTCGATACGGATCTTCTGTTCTTTACCGGTGCCTTTGTCTTTGGCCGTTACATGCAAAATACCGTTGGCATCGATATCGAAGATCACCTCGATCTGCGGTACGCCGCGGGGCGCCGGCGGGATATCGTTCAGGTTGAACATGCCCAGGCTCTTGTTTTGTGAAGCCATGGGGCGCTCACCCTGCAATACATGGATCTGTACGCCGGGCTGGTTGTCGCTGGCGGTAGAGAAAGTTTCCGATTTCTTGGTCGGGATGGTGGTATTGGCTTCGATCAGCCGCGTCATCACACCGCCCATGGTCTCGATACCCAGGCTCAGCGGGGTTACGTCGAGCAGCAGCACATCCTTCACTTCACCGGTCAGTACCGCACCCTGGATGGCAGCGCCAATGGCCACTACTTCGTCGGGGTTTACGCTCTTGTTGGGTTTTTTGCCGAAGAATTTCTCCACGATCTCCTGCACTTTAGGGATACGGGTAGAACCACCCACCAGGATCACTTCATCGATCTGGCTTACGTTCATGCCCGCATCTTTCAGGGCCTGCTCACAGGGCTTCAGGCAGCGCTCGAACAGCTTATCGGCCAATTGCTCGAATTTGGCACGGCTCAGTTTTTTCACCAGGTGCTTGGGAACGCCATCCACCGCGGTGATATAAGGCAGGTTGATCTCTGTTTCGCTCGACGACGACAATTCCACTTTTGCTTTTTCAGCGGCTTCTTTCAAACGTTGCAGTGCCATCGGGTCTTTGCGGAGGTCAACGTTCTCTTCTTTTTTGAACTCATCGGCCAGCCAGTCCATGATCACCTTATCGAAGTCATCGCCTCCCAGGTGGGTATCACCGTTGGTCGATTTCACTTCGAATACGCCGTCGCCCAACTCGAGTACGGAGATATCGAAGGTGCCGCCACCCAGGTCGAATACAGCAACCTTCTGGTCTTTGCCCTTTTTATCGAGGCCGTAGGCCAGGGCCGCAGCCGTGGGTTCGTTTACGATACGGCGCACGTTCAGTCCGGCGATCTCACCGGCCTCTTTAGTAGCCTGGCGCTGGGCGTCGTTGAAATAAGCGGGAACGGTGATTACGGCTTCGTTCACTTCCTGGCCGAGATAGTCTTCGGCTGTTTTTTTCATTTTCTGCAGTATCATCGCCGAGATTTCCTGCGGCGTATAGAGGCGCCCGTCGATGTCGATGCGGACAGTATTGTTTTCGCCCTTTACTACCTTATACGACCAGTGGCTGATTTCTTCCGTTACTTCGTCGAAGCGGCGGCCCATGAACCGTTTTACCGATGCAATGGTGTTTTGCGGGTTGGTGATGGCCTGGCGTTTTGCCGGGTCGCCCACCTTGCGCTCGCCATTCTTCAGGAAAGCGACCACCGAAGGGGTGGTTCTGCGTCCTTCGTCATTGGCGATAACAACAGGCTCGTTGCCTTCCATTACGGCCACGCAACTGTTGGTGGTTCCGAGGTCAATTCCTATAATTTTTCCCATATAATTGATTTTCGTTTTTAAATGATGCTGATATGTTCTTCTTTGTCAATCAATATGCCAACCGGCTCCCTTGCTGAAAAAATGGCAGGTTGTCAGGTTGCCCTCGCCTACCGATGACAGCCTTGCACCCGTCGGGTGCCACCCGACGGGTAAAACTGACGTAATTGCGTGCTGGGTTCCTAATCCGTTGATAGAGAGCGGCTTCCCCACCCGTCAGGTCGCACCCGTCGGGTGGCACCTGACGGGTGGGGGGATCGGGTGGGGGGATCAGCGGGCTGATTTCCGGAAAGTGAAGTAGCGCTGCGAAAGGTAGCTGAACATGACCACCAGCACGGTGGTCAGTATCTTCGCAATGGTTGGGTATATATGAAACCGGGTTACGAAGAGCTTGATGAACACCACATTCAGCGCCAGGCAGATCGCCACCTGCACCAGGTAACGGAACAATTGCACCCGCCCGCGCAGGTCCGAATCGTGAAAAACCACCGATCGCATCAGGAAAAAACCCGTGGGAAAGCTGATGCAGAAAGCGGTCATTACCGAGAGTGTTTCCGGCGCAAAAGCCAGCTCGCGGCCACCCAGGTAAAGGTCGGTATGAAGCACCTGCTGGTCGAACAGGTAATGATAGCAGAGGTAAAAAATAACAATATCGAACAGGGTATTGCCGCCGCCGCAGGCCAGGTACCTGAAGGTCTGAATGGGAATGAACCGCCGGAAAGGCGGGTAAAAAAAATCTATCACAGCCGTGATCCAATTCGAAACGCCTGTCAACATCGCCGCAAAGATAACCGGGCTTCTTATTACTTTTGCGGCCCACGCTTGTTAAATATGTCGATTACAACCCGTTTAGAAAAGATAGTGTCGCAGGCCATCGCCGCCTGTTATCCCGGCGCCCAGGCCGGTTTCCAGATCAACCAGACCAAACCCGAGTTCGAGGGCGACTATACCATCGTGCTTTTTTCGCTCGTAAAAGCGCTCAAAGCCAACCCCGACGCCATCGGGCAGACACTGGGCGATTACCTGCTGGCGAACAGCGACGGGCTCATCACCCGCTTCAACCTCATCAAGGGTTTCTTGAACCTGAGCGTAGCCGACAGCTACTGGACGGATTTTCTTCATAACCGCTTTGCCGATACCCAATTCGGCCTGCAACCGGTAGGCGGCACCAGGGTGATGGTAGAATACTCTTCGCCCAATACCAACAAGCCCCTGCACCTCGGGCACCTCCGCAATAATTTCCTTGGCTGGAGCATCGCCGCCATTCTCAAAGCCCGCGGCGCCACGGTCATCAAATCGTGTATCGTAAATGACCGCGGCATCCATATCTGTAAAAGCATGATCGCCTGGCAGCGTTTTGGCAACGGCGCCACCCCGCGATCGACCGGTATAAAAGGCGATCATTTCGTGGGCGACTATTATGTCAAATTCAACGATGCCCTGAAGGCGGAAATAGAACAACTGATCGCCGCAGGTAAAACAAAAGAGGAAGCCGGGAAAGAAGCGCCCATCCTGCAAGAAGCGCAGCAGATGCTGGTCGACTGGGAAGCGGGCAAACCAGAAGTCATTGATCTCTGGAAGAAGATGAACGGATGGGTGTACGACGGGTTCGACATCACTTACAAAATCATCGGCAGCGATTTTGATGTGGTGTACTATGAAAGTGATACGTATTTATTGGGAAAGAAAACCGTACAGGAAGGCCTGGCCAAGGGGGTGTTTTTTCAGAAAGAAGACGGCAGTGTATGGATCGATCTCACCGCCGACGGACTGGACCAGAAGCTCGTGCAACGGAAAGACGGCACCTCTGTTTACATTACGCAAGACATCGGCCTGGCGCAGGAAAAATACAACCAGTATAAAATCGACCAGAGCATCTACGTGGTGGGCGATGAACAGAACTATCATTTCAAAGTGCTGAAGCTGATCGCCGAAAAACTCGGGCTGCCCAAAGCCGACGGCATCTATCACCTCTCCTATGGTATGGTGGAACTGCCTACGGGTAAAATGAAGAGCCGCGAAGGCACGGTGGTTGACGCCGATGACCTGGTGACCGATATGGTGCAGATCGCCGAAACCCATACCACCGAATTGGGAAAAACGGAAGGATTTTCAACGGAAGAGCTGGCTGCGCTGTACAACACCATCGCATTGGGCGCGCTGAAGTTTTACCTGCTGCGGGTGGATCCTAAAAAGAAAATGATCTTCAACCCCGAAGAATCGATCGATATACATGGGTACACCGGCCCTTTCATTCAATATACCTATGCGCGGATCAGGTCTATTTTGCGGAAGGAAGACCGCTTTGGCGGCAACGCTGAACAGGCGGCCGACATATTGCATACCGTAACCCCGCATTTTGATACCGCTTTGCTGCCGCTGGAAAAGGAACTGCTGCTGCACCTGGAACAATATCCCACCGCTATTGCCCAGGCCGCGACCGAAAACAATCCTTCGCTGGTGGCCAATTATGTTTATCAACTGGCGAAAACATTCAATTCCTTTTACGCGGAACACTCCATCAGCCGCGCTGAATCGGAAGAAAAAAAGGAACTGCGCCTGCGCATTGCCGTTATGACGGCCAATGTCATAAAATCAGGAATGGCGCTGCTGGGCATCGCGGTGCCTGAAAAAATGTAGCTGTTAATCTGCCGTGGTAAAATATTTCTGGCGCATGCGCGCGAGCCGGTTGTCCATGGCGATGGCTTTTTCACACAATGCATCGCCTTTGACCTTATCACCCGACTGGATGGTCGCTACGCCCGACATATACAGGCTGCGCGCATTTTTGGGATCGAGCTGCAGAATGTGGTTATAGGTTTTGATGGCTTCGCCAAACTGCCTGGCGTGCAACTGGCATTCGCCGAGCAGGAACAGCCTGTCTGTATCGTTGGGGGTTTCTTTGAGCAATTCTTTGACCATATCGCCGGCTTTGTCGTACATACCTGCCGCGCTGTAGGCCGTTACCATATTGTCCATCATATCGGCGCTCAGCGGAAATCCCTTTGCCAGCGCCGCTTCCAGCCATTTAACCGAAAGTGCGGCATCGGGTACGGCCAGGTAGGTCATCCCCGTTTCGAACATCCATTGTGCTTTCGATGGGTCGCGCTGCAGGGCCTGTTCGTAATAGGCCGCGGCTTTGGTATAATTGTTCATCTCAAGCTGGCAGCGCGCCATCACGTAATGCATCTCGGCCAGCGAGCTGTCTTCCTTAAAGGCTTTGTCGAGGTATTCGAGCGTGCTGCGGTACTCTCCCATCTCAAAATAAGACTTGGCGATGACCCAGTTCTGGTGATCGCCGATGCCAAGCGATTTCGCCTTCTTGGCCATATCGACCGCTTCAGGCCACTGGCGGGTATTGAAATGTAATACCATCAGGTTGCGGATGGCAGCCGTATCGTTCAGGCTTTCCTGCAACACTTTCTTATAGGTTTCGCGGGCGATGGCGTAGTAGCGAAGCTCGTTGGCGGCAACGGCCATGCCTCTTAGCGCGGCGAGGTTCCGGCCGCTTTTGGCCACGGCGTTGCGATAGTTGTTGTAAGCCACCATGGTCTGTCCGCGGCCGGCGGCGTCTTCCGCCTGCCGCAGGTAATACAAAAGGCTGTCGGCCTGGGCAGCGGCGCCCAAAGAGCACCCTACCCAAAGCAGGGCCAGGAGCAGGTACCTCATAGTACGGAGTTTAGTTAGCGCAATACAAGGGCTCCTAACGGTGGCAGGTGCACATTTATTTCGAAGAGGGCGGTGTTTTTGTCGATCTCGGTAACCGGTATATCGGGATTGAACACGTCGCCCGTGCCCCAGTATTGTTCGTCGTTGCTGTTGTAGATCTCTTTCCAGCTTTCCTTGCCATATACATTGATCTTCCAGTCGCGCCGCACCTCGGGCGTCATATTCAAAATAACCAGCAGGTCATCGGCAGGATCTTTCCCTTTACGGCGGTACACCACCACCGATTCGGCGCGGTGGTTGAGGTCAATCCATTCAAACCCTTTCGTATTAAACTGTTCTTCATACATGGCCGGCTGCTCGCGCAACAGGTGGCAAAGCGCCCTTACGCAGGTCTGCATGCCCTTGTGCGGTTCATATTGCAACAATTCCCAGGGCAGCTCCGACTTGTAATTCCATTCCTGGGTCGATGCGAATTCATTGCCCATAAAGAGGAGCTTGCCGCCGGGATGGGTGAACATATAACTGTACAGCAAACGAAGGTTGGCGAATTTCTGCCATTCGTCGCCGGGCATTTTGTAGATCATCGGGCTTTTGCCATGCACTACTTCGTCATGGCTGAGGGGCAGCATGAAATTCTCGTCGTAGTAATACATCATGCTGAAAGTGAAGCTGTCCTGGTGGAACTGCCGGTAGAAGGGATCCTGCTTGAAGAAGCGCAGGGTATCATGCATCCAGCCCATCATCCATTTCATGCCGAAGCCCAGCCCGTCGTCGAAGGTGGGTTTTGAAATACCCGGCCAGTCGGTTGCTTCCTCGGCAATGGTTTGCACGTCGGGAAAATCGCGGTAGATGGTTTCGTTCAGGTCTTTGATGAATGCGATGGCTTCGAGGTTGCCGTCGCCGCCGAATTCATTGGGCTCCCACTCCCCTTCGTTCCTCGAATAATTGAGCTTGAGCATCGACGATACGGCATCCACCCGCAAGCCGTCGATATGAAACTCTTCCAGCCAGTAGCGGGCGCTGCTGATAAGAAATGATTTCACTTCGCCGCGCTTGTAGTTGAAGATATACGAGTTCCAGTCGGGATGAAATCCCTTGCGCATATCGGCATACTCGTAGGTATGCGTGCCGTCGAACATAAACAGTCCGTGCGAGTCGTATGGAAAATGAGAAGGCACCCAGTCGAGTATGACGCCGATGCCGGCATCGTGAAAGGCATCGATCATCGCTTTGAACTCCTGGGGCGAGCCGAACCGGGAGGTCGGCGCGAAATAGCCCGTGCCCTGGTAACCCCAACTGCCGTCGAAGGGATGTTCCATCACCGGCATCAGCTCCACATGCGTAAAGCCCATGTCTTTTACATAAGGCACCAGCCGCTCGGTGATCTGCGGATACGTATTATACGTTTCCTCGTCGTTCTTATCGGGGCGCATCCAACTGGCCAGGTGTACTTCATAGACCGACCAGGGTGCGTCGAGCGAATTGTGCTTTTTGCGCTCCTGCATCCAGCTCGCATCCTTCCAGTCATAGTACATATCCCAGGTGATCGAAGCGGTCAGCGGCCGCTTTTCCCAGAAGTTGGCCAGCGGATCGCCTTTGTCGGCCGTTGTTCCTTCGGCACTGGTCACCCGGTACTTATAGACCTCGCCCAGGTTGAAATCGGGAATAAAGCCTTCCCAGATGCCGCTCTTGTCCCAGCGCGGATAAAGATCATACTCGTCATCGCGCCAGTCGTTGAAATTTCCTTTTACCGACACCTTTGCGGCATTAGGGGCCCATACCGCGAAATACATGCCCCAGCGCTCCATCACCTGGATGGAATGC
>JAKPBL010000425.1 GCA_029778965.1 Bacteroidota bacterium | reverse complement strand
GCATTCCGGGAGATATTTCCCCATATGAAAGCGAACGACTGGCTTACAGGCTACCGCGAAGAGGCCAAACTTGAACGCAGCTTCCGCAACCTCACCTACCGCGCTGCTTACCTCGACGACAGTACCGCCGCCTGGGAAGTGTTTCTCCAAAAAAAGCCGCAACTCGAAACCGCGTACCAGCATTTCTTTCCCGAACTGCTTTTATATGTAAACGACTATTTCAAAAAACATTTACTGGAGAAATGGAAACCCTGAATAACCAGCCATTATTTTTGTGACATGAAACAACTGATCATTGCTTCCTTTTGTCTGCTGGGTGTTTTCGGTGTACAGGCCCAGGGTAAGTTTCCACCGGTGGACAAGTCGCCGCTCGACATCAGCTTCTATCCGAACAACTATCCCATCCTCAAAATACAGGACAAGGTTTCCGAGCCGCTGCTGGCCCGGGTTATTTACAGCCGCCCGCAAAAGAACGGTCGCCGTGTTTTCGGCGAGCTGGTCGAATACGGCAGCGTATGGCGGCTGGGCGCCAATGAAGCAACCGAACTGGAGCTGTTCAAAGACGCCAAAATCGGCAATGTGAAGATCAAAAAAGGCCGTTACACCCTCTATGCCATTCCCACCGAATCGAAGTGGACGCTGATCCTCAACCGCGAAACCGATACCTGGGGCGCCTTTAAATACGACAGCAAAAAAGACGTGACCAGGATCGACCTCCCCGTACAGGCAAGCGGTGATGCGATCGAATCGTTCGGCATGTATTTCGAAAAGAACAACAACGCTGTTCACCTGGTGATGGGATGGGACGATGTGATGGTTCGTCTTCCCCTCGTTTTTTAGACTATGTGCGGAATAGCCGGCATCATATTGGCCAGGGGGCCGGCTGACAGCCGGCAGCGTGAAGCGGCCGATATCCGCGGCATGACCGATAGCCTGGTGCATCGCGGTCCCGATGGCGAGGGCTTCTGGACCGGTGCCGCCGGCCAGGTATATTTTGGCCACCGTCGTCTGGCCGTCATCGACCTGTCGCCTGCCGCCGCCCAGCCCATGCACCTGCAGAACCGCTACACCATCGTGTACAATGGGGAAGTGTATAACCATCCTGCATTGCGGGAAGAGCTGTCGGCCAGGGGATTCGTTTTCCATACGCGTTCCGATACCGAAGTGATCCTGGCGGCTTTCGCACACTGGGGCGCGGCCTGCGTGGAGAAATTCGACGGTATGTTTGCCCTGGCTGTTTGGGATGAGGCGCTGCAGGTGCTGACCCTGGCGCGCGACCGCTTCGGGCAGAAGCCCCTGTACTACTGCCGCGACGAAAACGGGCGGCTGCTTTTCGCGTCGGAGATGAAAGCCTTTTGGGCAACCGGCTTCCCCAAAAAGCCCGAGACCAATGCCATGCTGTACTTCCTGGCCACCGGCAAGGCCATCTCTCCCCTGTCGCCCGAGAACAGCTTCTATGAAAATATCTACCAGGTGCCTGCCGCCCATACCCTGCAGTACCACCTGCCCACCGATGAATTGCAGTTAACGCGTTATTGGGACCTCGATCGTACCGCGCAATATACCGGCACGGCCGCCGAAGCCAGGGCAGCCATAGAAGCTGCCCTGGAAAGCTCGGTGCAGCAGTCGTTACTGGCCGATGTACCCTGCGGCAGCACGCTCAGCGGGGGTATCGACAGCGCGGCCATCGCACTGAATATACGCCGCCGCCTCGGGGTCTATCCCGCTTTTTCGGCCGTCTTTCCCGGTTTTGAGAAAGATGAGTCCGCCGCCATTGCCGTGCTCTGCGCGCAGCTCGGTATCGGCAGTCATACCATATCACCCGATGCCGCCGCGCTCGATCGCGATTTCGACCGCTTCCTGGCCCTGCACGAAGAGCCGGTGGCCTCGGCAGGTGTATTTGCCCAGCACCTGGTATGCAGACTGGCCCGCGAAATGGGCGTTAAAGTGCTGCTCGACGGACAAGGCGCCGATGAGCTGATGGGTGGTTACGACAACAGCATCGCCTGGTACCTGCAATGGCTGTGGCGATCGGGTCGCTGGCAACTGTTCCGGCATGAAAAGCAGGCATTTCGTAACAATGGCTGGACATCGCCGTTTGGCGCTGCGAACCGGGCGGCGGCTCTCTTCCCCGCGGCTGCGCAGGCGGCGCTGGAGCGCCGTGAAAAAAAGCTGGTTGCGGCGCTGCCTTTCGTAAATGGCGACCTGAAAGCGGCTTTCCCCGCCGCGCTGATCGAAAAGCCGCTGGTGATCACCCTGAACGACCTGCTGTACGACGAGCTCACCCGCAGCCGGCTGCCCGAGCTGCTGCGATATGCCGACCGCAACAGCATGGCCTTCGGCCTCGAGCTTCGCCTGCCCTTCCTGAACCGGGAATTCGCGGAGTTGGCCTTTTCCCTGCCGGCAGGTTACAAGCTGCGCGACGGCTTCCGGAAATGGACGCTGCGCGCGGCGATGGATAAGAAGCTGCCTGCCGCTACCGTATGGCAGCAAGGCAAGACCGGCTTCGAGCCGCCCCAGCTTGCCTGGATGCAACAGCCTGCCCTTCGCGACCGGGTACACGAGGCCCGCAAAAAACTGGTGGCCGAAGGCTTTCTCGATCGCCCTGTGCTGGAGCATCCGCTGAAACCCGCCCCCGCTTACCAGCGCGATAATTACGACTGGCGACAGCTTGTGCTGGCTTCGTTGTAAATTGGCGGTTATGAAACCAGCCACCATCATCATCCACGCCGGCGTGGAACCCGATCCCGGCACGGGCGCCATCATGACGCCTATCTACCAGACATCCACTTTTGTACAGGAAGCCCCGGGAAAGAACAAGGGGTTTGAATACGCCCGCTCGCAGAACCCCACGCGGCAGGCGCTTGAAACGGCGCTGGCGGCCATTGAAGGCGGGCGCTTCGGGCTGGCTTTTTCCAGCGGCGTGGCCGCCACCGATGCGGTGATGAAGCTGCTGGCGCCCGGCGATGAAGTGATTGCTGCCGCCGATATGTATGGAGGCACCTATCGCCTTTTTACCAAAATATTCGAGAAATACGGCATCCGCTTTCATTTTGTCGATACCACCCGCCCCGAAGAGATCACCCGGGTATGCTCACCCAACACCAGGCTGGTATGGCTGGAAACGCCCACCAACCCGCTGATGAATATCTCCGATATCGCGGCGGTGGCGGCGATATCAAAAAAAACGGGCGCGCTGCTTTGCGTCGACAACACCTTCGCTTCGCCGTACCTGCAAAATCCTCTGCAACTGGGGGCCGATATCGTGTTGCATTCATCGACCAAATACCTCGGCGGCCACAGCGATGTGATCCAGGGGGCCCTGGTGATGAACAATCCCGACCTGCGCGAACAATTGTATTTTATCCAGAAAAGCTGCGGTGCGGTACCGGGACCGATGGACTGCTTCCTCGTGCTGCGGGGCATCAAGACCCTGCACCTGCGCATGGAGCGGCATTGCGAGAACGGTCATAAGCTGGCCCACTGGCTGCGGCAGCATCCCAAAGTGGGAAAAGTGTACTGGTGCGGGTTTGAAGATCATCCCGGTTATGCGGTGGCCAGCCGGCAGATGCGCGGCTTCGGGGGCATGATGTCGTTTGAACTGAAAGACGACAGTGTGGAGACGGCAAAGCGGGTGCTGTCGTCGACCCGCCTTTTTGCGCTGGCCGAAAGTCTCGGCGGGGTGGAGTCGCTGATCAACCATCCGGCGACCATGACCCATGCTTCCATTCCCCGCGAAGAGCGTATTAAGAACGGGTTGTCGGACTCCCTCATCCGGCTGAGCGTGGGCGTGGAAGATGCAGATGACCTGATTGCAGACCTGTCGGCAGCCATCGGATGAAGAACAGGAAGGCAGTGATCGATTTCCTGAACCGGAAATACGAAGAATACAACCGGCCGGCATTTATCAAAACCGACCCGGTGCAGGTGCCGCATTTGTTTCGCAAAAAGGCCGATATCGAGATCGCGGGGCTCTTTGCGGCCCTGTTTGCCTGGGGCAACCGCACCACCATTATCAACAAGGCCCGGGAGCTGATGGCGCTGATGGACGATGCGCCGCACCAGTTTGTGCTGCAGCACGAAGAGAAAGACCGGAAGCGCTTTCTTTCGTTCAAACACCGCACCTTCAGTCCTACCGACCTGTTGTATTTCCTGGAATTTTTGCAGCGGCATTATAAGACCTCGCCCAGCCTGGAGACGGCTTTTTTGCGGGGCATGCAGCGCGGCGATACAGACAGTACCGGGGCGCTGGACGGCTTCCACCGCTATTTCTTTTCGCTGGACGATGCGCCTGCCCGCACCCGCAAGCACGTGGCGGCGCCCTTCAGGGGCTCGACCTGCAAGCGGCTGAATATGTACCTGCGCTGGATGGTGCGCAGCGACGG
>JAKPBL010000409.1 GCA_029778965.1 Bacteroidota bacterium | reverse complement strand
GCTCAACAATATACTGTCGCCATTCCACACCGAGCAGTTGCAGGAAGCTGCCGAAAGATGGAAGGGGCAGGTGGCGACGAAAAAAAGCGCCGGCCAGGAAGAGAAGCTGGCGTTGGCCGATCACTTGTTGAAATGTCTTGGCGTACTGCTGCCGGTATCGTATAAAACGGTTAGCTACCTGCACAGCCTCCAGGAAAAAGCGCCAGAAGACGGATTCCGTTTTTTACAGGAAAGAACCCTGGCGGCGGCGGATTATTTCTGCCGGCAGATCGATACCATGGTAGAAGCGATCGATCAGCATGCGCAGTTGCTGCATGCCCGTAAAAAGCAGCACAAGTACCTGCAATCCCTTGCGGTGATGAAAAAAGTGCTGGTCAAAAAAAAGAACGACCTGGCGCTGGCGGTTAAAATGACAACCGGCCTGGCCGACGGGCTTCCGGTAGGCGAAGTATTATTGTGGCTGCAGGCTGATAACGTGGCTGGTACGGCGGCATCGGAGAACCAGGCAGCGCTGCCGGGCGAATGGTCGGCCACAACCGTTGCTGAAAAAACAACTGCCGCCACAAAAACAAAACGCAGCAAACCCGCTGCCGCAGCGCCAGCCGCCGACAAAAAACCGCGCCCTGAAAAAGGCGAGAGCACCCGCATTTCGCTGATATTGTTCCAGGGAGGGAAATCACTGCCCGAAATCGCTGCCGAAAGAGAGATGGCGATATCAACCATCGCCAATCACCTGGTAGAATCAGTTGCTGCTGGAAAGTTGCCACTGGAACAACTGGTCGACCAGGAAAAGATCGATTTGATACGGCAGGCCGTCCACCGGCTGGAAACGCGCCAGTTAGGCGTACTAAAGAGCCAGCTCGCCGACCATATCGCTTTTCACGAAATAAAAGCGGTGCTGTCGGCAGATGGTTAAATAATAAATACCCCGTTTGCGTACTGCCGCCTACATTTGGCAAAAGGGTTTTCATGAGAAAATTTATCTGCCGCGGTATCGTCGTTTTTGTGCTGGTATCCGTTTTTGCGCCCGGCTCCCGGGCACAGGTGCTGCCCCTGCGTGAGCAGGCCGCTGTGGTCAACAACATGCTTACGGAAAGATTTGAGCGGCTGCTGCCCGGCCTGATGGACAGTACCGGCATCGATATGTGGGTATTGATCTCGCGCGAATACAATGAAGATCCCATTCTTAAAACCATGTTGCCTGCCGAATGGCTGTCGGCGCGCCGCCGCACCATCCTGGTTTTTTTCCGCAAGGGAAATGAGCTGGAGAAGCTGGCCATTGCCCGGTACAACGTAGGCAGCCAGATCAGAGCGGCCTGGGATATGGAAAAATTTCCCAACCAGTGGGATGCATTGCTGGATATTATCCAACAGCGGTCACCGAAAAAGATCGGCATTAATACCTGCGAACAGCAGGCGCATGCCGACGGGCTCGACCATACCGAGTACAACCTGCTGATGAACAAACTGCCCGCCAGCCTCAGAAGCAGGGTAGTGTCGGCCGAAAACCTCGGTATACGCTGGCTGGAGACCCGTACCGATATAGAAATGAACTATTACCCGCAGCTCATCAATATTTCGCATAAAATCATCGCCGAAGGCTTTTCAGAGAAGGTGATCACGCCCGGTATTACTACCACCGACGACCTGGTATGGTGGTACCGCGAAAAGATCCGCAGCCTGGGTTTGGATACCTGGTTCCATCCAACGGTTGATATCCAGCGCAATGGCGCTTCGCAAAGCAGTGTGATACTGCCCGGCGATTTGTTGCATGTCGATTTCGGCATCAGCTACCTGCGCCTGCAAACCGATATCCAGCAACACGCGTATGTGCTGCATCCCGACGAAACAGCAGCGCCGGCTTTCCTGGTGAAAGCATTTGCGCAGGGCAACCGCCTGCAAGATATCCTTACAGGGCGCTTTGCCTGGGGCCGAACCGGCAACCAGGTGCTGAAAGCAGCGCTGGAACAGGCAAAAGGCGAAGGACTGACCCCGACGATCTACACCCACCCCATCGGGTTTCACGGTCACGCGGCCGGCCCTACCATCGGTTTGTGGGATATGCAGGGCGGCGTACCCGGTCCGGGCGACTACCCGATACATTACAACACGGCCTATTCCATAGAGCTGAACTGTACGGTGAACCTGCCCGAATGGAACAAAAGCATCCGGATTATGTTAGAAGAAGACGGATTCTTCGATAAAAAGGGATTTCGCTATATTGACGGCAGGCAGAAAGAAATATATCTTATCCCCCGCCCGACATCCCAAATTGGAAACTAAAGGAATTGATATGATGGATTACAAGCAGTACCGGAATCTCCTGGATGAGCTGATGGCAGAGAATAAAACGACCGGCCCGAACCAGGACGATTGGCTGGTGGACTATGCGAAACTGAATATCCAGCGGATGAAACGCTGGGAAAAAACCTGGAAGCCCGATGAAAAGCAGGAAGCGTTCCTGTTGTCGATCGAAACGCCGATGACCTGGCTAACCCTCACTGAAGGCTGGTGCGGCGATGCGGCGCAGATCATTCCCATTATCGATAAGCTGGCGCAGGTGAACCCGTTGATAACGCACAAGCTCCTGCTGCGCGATGAAAACCCGGCCTGGATGGATAAATTCCTGACCGACGGCGCCCGCTCCATTCCCAAAGTCATCTTTATTGATACCGACACCCAGCAGATCTATGGAAGCTGGGGGCCCCGGCCGCAGCCGGCGCGGGAGCTGCTGAAAACCCTGATGGAAAAAAAGGAGCTGCCCAAAGAAGCCGTGTATTCGCAATTGCACGCCTGGTATGCACGCGATAAGGGCAATCATACCGCCCGCGAATTTATGCAGCACCTGCGGGAGGCACAGGCTAGGAGAGAAGCTGGTAAGCCAGTAAGCTCGTAAGATAGGCCAGCGCCGTCATGTAGATCAGTTGGATCATGGGCCATTTCCAACTGCGGGTTTCGCGTTTTACAATGGCGAGGGTACTCATACACTGCATGGCCAGCAGGTAAAAGAGCATCAGTGAAACGCCGGTTGCCAATGTGTACACCGGCGTACCGTCTTCCCGTTTTGCCTGCCGCATTTTTTCACGCAGCAGCAGTTCATTATTGCTTTCGTCGTCTTCTACGCTGTACAAGGTGGCCATGGTGCCTACGAATACTTCGCGCGCGGCAAAAGAGGTGATCAGGGCGATGCCGATCTTCCAGTCGTACCCCAGGGGACGAATCACCGGTTCGATCGCTTTGCCGAGGATGCCGGCATAAGAACCGGCCAGCTTTGCCGACCCGTATTCTTTTTCAAGGGCATCGCGCGCTGCAGCAACGGCCTCGTTTGCCGCAGCCGGCGCGGCGGCGCTGTCAGGGCCATGCTGCCGGTCGAAATCTTCGAGCGCGGCTTCGTAAGTGGCATCGATGGCTTTCATGCGGCCGGGAGGGCCATAGCTGCTCAGCACCCAGAGCACCATACTGATGACCATGATCACCCGGCCGGCGTCAACCACGAATATCTTCGCCTTCTGAAACATGGTGGTGAAAACATTGCGCCAGCGCGGCGCACGGTACATGGGCAGCTCCAGGATGAAAAAGCTTTTTTCTTTGCTTCGGAGAAACCATTTGGCCACCCATGATACGGCCATTGCCATAACAATACCGAACAGGTAAAGACCCATCATCACCAGGCCGGGCAGGCTGATAAATCCCGCCAGCCGTTTATCGGGAATTACCAGGGCGATCAAAATGGTATATACCGGCAGCCGGGCGCTGCAGCTCATCAGCGGTGTAACCAAAATAGTCAGCAGGCGTTCTTTGGTGTTCTCGATGCTCCGCGCACTCATGATAGCGGGCACCGCACAGGCGAAGGCGCTGATCATCGGCATTACGCTTTTCCCGTTGAGGCCGGCTTTTCGCATAAGCTTATCCGTTAGAAAGCTGATGCGGGCCATATAACCGGTATCTTCCAGGATGGTGGTCAGCCCGAACAGGATCATGATTTGCGGCACGAACACAACAATGCCGCCAATACCGGCCACTATGCCGTTTACCAGCATATCGGCCCACCAGGCAGCCGGCAATACATGGGTAAGCCAGGTGCTCATTTCGCCGAACCCCCATTCTATAAAATCCATCGGGTATTGTGCCAGCAGGAAAACCGACTGGAACAACAGGAAAAGAACGCCCAGCAAAATCAGGTATCCCCATACCCGGTGGATCAGGATATTATCGAGCTTTTCGGTGAAAAGGCTTTTTTGCAATGGATCGGGCTCGACCACCGTTTGCTGCATGATGCTTTTGATGCGGGTGTACCGCTGCAATATCTCCTCCGCCTGTGTTTTGGTGGGATTGAACTGGTTGTTTTTTTCCGTGTCTTCAATAGCGGTCTGCAAGCTGTCGGGCAGCGCAAAACGCTCGTGGTTGATCAGCAGGTGAACGGCCTTGTAGTCGCTCATCTCATGGTCGACAAGGGTCTTGACCCGGTCCACTGCGGCGCCGGCCAGCTCTTTATTCGGAATAAAATCGCGGGCCGGTGGCTGGTATTGGTGCAAGGCGGTGGCAGCCATCGCTTTTTTCAGCGGGATGATGCCCTTGTTTTTGCGTGGATTGACCACTACCACCGGTACACCCAATTCGCGCTCGAGTCCGCCGACGTCGATCTCGATGCCCTTGCTTCGCGCCATGTCCATCATGGTAAGCGCTACCACCACCGGGATTTTCAGATCGATGATCTGGGAAACGAAAAGCAGGTTGCGCTTCAGGTTGGCTGCATCGGCCAGCAAAACCAGCAGGTCGATTTTTACGTCGGGGTCCTGGTCCATCAATACCTGGTAGGTCACCCATTCGTCGCCCCGTTTCGGGTACAGGCTATAGGTTCCCGGCAAATCGATAACAGTGGCCTTGAGCTGGTCGGTAAGCTGCGAGAGGCCCGTCTTTTTGTCGACGGTAACACCCGGAAAGTTGCCTACTTTCTGGTTCAAGCCAGTCAACGCGTTGAAAAGAGAGCTTTTACCACTATTCGGATTCCCAACCAGGCCAATTTGAATCATGCGTTCGATCGTCTAGAAACGCAAAGGTATTTCAGTTGCCGCAAGTAAGCCTTACGATTTCCGGAACTAGACGTTTTGTGCGGGCAGCAGCTTTCCCCCGTCAAAAACGGGAACAACCGGCGCCGAATCGGGCGTCAGGCAATAGCGGATGTCTTTTTCGAGCCCGTAGCCGCTCAACCGGTGGTAATGCGAGGCATTGTGCCGCTTCATATAACCGTACAGGTCATCGCCGGCAGACAAATAAAGCGCTTCGGCCATTTGCGAGGAGTCGCAGTTAATGGAAAAGGCATCGCGGATGCGGCTGATAACGGCGCCGGCGAAGAGGGTGTCTTCCAGGTTCACCCGGTCTTTCCAGGCGGCGCAGCCCAGCACTACATTCCGGTGCTGGCGAAGCAGGAACTCACATACCGCCGACAGGTTGGGGAAGGAGCCGGTAATAACAGCGGGAGCGCCGTTGGCCAGCGCCATGTGCAGCAGCCGGGTTCCGTTGGTGGTGGTAAGTACCAGGGTTTTGCCTTCGATGAAATGGCGGGGATATTCAAAGGGAGAGTTGCCGTAAGAAAGGCCATCCGCCACTTTCCCGTCTCGTTCGCCGGCGGTGATGCCCCCTATTTGCCGGCCGGTTTTGATGCAAAGGGGAACCGAATCAACCGGAATAACGGCGCTGGCGCCATTGTAAAGTGCGGTGGCAATAGTGGAAGTGGCCCGGAGCACGTCGATGATCACCACGATGCTGTTGCTGAGGTCGTACAAATGCAAAAGGGCGGGAGACAGCGAGGTGAATAGTTGGGGTTGTTGGCTCATCGGCAGCAAAAATAGGTTTTATCGGGCACTGCCTTGTTAGTCGAGATAGCGCTTCCACTGTTCCGACTCGGCCAGCTCGCGGATGTGCTCGTTCCGGGTTTCGAGCAGGCGGGTCATGTAACCGCGTAGGTAAAACCGGTCGATCAGTTTGCCGACAACGCCGAAAGGCATTTCGTATGAGAAGTAATCGATCATCAAGGTGCCGTTCTCGATGGGCTTGAAATGATGCTCATGGCGCATGCTGCGGAAATCGCCTTCGAGCATTTCGTCGGTGAACTGCTCGTTTTTCTTCATCGCGGTGATCTTTGATTTGAGCAGGCGCTGTTTGCCGAGGTGCTTGGCTTTCCAGGTAACGGTTTCATCGAGGCCGATCAGGCCCATGCGGGTACCGCCAACTGCTTCTTCGCCGGTGTGGCGCAGCGACTTCTTGTGGACTTCTATGCTTCTGCTCAGGTCGAAAACACGGGCAGGCGGGGCTTTGACAAAAGTTGTCAGGTGAATCGTCGGCATAGGAAATGGAGTAAGGGTTTGATTGTCAGCACCAAAAATCAAACCAAACTATTTCCTCAGGCGAAGGGCATTTTGGCAACCACGGCTTTCAGCTTTTTATCGCGCACCGCAATGCGGATTTCGGCGCCTGGTTGGGCGAAAGCGGTTTCTACATATCCCATCCCGATGGCCTTACCTAAACTGGGTCCCTGGGTACCACTGGTCACCTTGCCGATAACGCGGCCGGCTTCGTCTTCGATCAGGTAGTCGTGGCGGGGAATGCCTTTGTCGATCATCTCAAAGCCGACAAGCTTGCGGGTTACGCCACTGGCTTTTTGGGCGGCAAGCAGGTCGCTGGCCGTAAAGGGCTTGGTGAATTTGGTGATCCAGCCCAGCCCGGCTTCGAGAGGAGAAGTGGTGTCGTCAATATCGTTGCCATAGAGGCAATAGCCCATTTCAAGGCGCAGGGTGTCGCGGGCGCCCAGGCCGATGGGTTTGATGCCCGCGGCCTTGCCCGCTTCAAAGATGGCGTTCCATATTTGATCGGCGGCGCCGTCGGCCGCCTCGAAATAGATCTCCACACCGCCCGCGCCGGTATAACCGGTGGCACTTACCAGTACGTTCTTCACGCCGGCGAAGGTTCCCTTTACAAAAGTGTAATACTTGAGGTTAAGGATGTCCATATCGGTAAGGGGCTGTAGTATTTTACAGGCATTTGGCCCCTGGATGGCGAGCAGGCAGGTCTTATCGGAAATATTATGCATTTCTACCGACTTGCTATTGAATTGGTTGATCCAGTTCCAGTCTTTGTCGATATTGCTGGCATTGACCACCAGCATATACACATTGTTTTCTTCGATGCAGTACACGATCAGGTCGTCTATAATGCCGCCCTCGTTATTGGTCAGGGCACTGTACTGGGCTTTGCCGGGGGTCAGCTTCGACGCGTCGTTGGTGGTAACCCGCTGGATCAGATCGAGCGCATCAGGTCCTTTAAGAATGAATTCCCCCATGTGGCTTACGTCAAAAACGCCGGCATTGGTACGAACGGCGGCGTGTTCGTCGTTAATACCTGAGTAGGAAATTGGCATATTGTAGCCGGCAAATGGTGCCATTTTTGCACCCAGGGATATGTGCTTGTCGGTGAAGGGAGTGTTTTTCATATCATTCTTGTGACGCAAAATTAATTTAATCGGGTAAAACCGGCGGGTTAATGTGCAGAACCGCACAGGAATGGTTAAATTTGTATATATGTTGTTATTGGCTTCTGACCTGGATGGAACTTTTTTAGGGGGCGACCGGGAAGAAAAAGAACAGTTGTACCGGCTGATTGCCGAGAACCCGGTGGTAACGCTGGTATTTGTAACCGGCCGTGGCATGGGCACGGTGCTGCCGCTACTGGAAGACCCGTTTATTCCCGATCCGCATTACATCATTGCCGATGTGGGCGCTACCGTGGTCGACGGCCGCACGCTGGAGCCGATAGAGCCGCTGCATACTGAAATTGAAAAAAGATGGCCGGGGGCCGAGGCGGTACAGGCAAAAATGGAAGGTATTGCAGGTCTGCGGTTGCAGCCGGTGCCAATGGGCCGCCGGGTTTCCTATTTCTATGATCCCGGAATTGATGTGAACGAAATCGAGCGGCGGGCAACAGCATTGGGCTGCGATGTGATCGTGTCGGCCGGGAGGTACATCGATGTTTTGCCCGGCGGGGTAAACAAAGGGTTTACATTGACCCACCTGATGGAAATGTTACAGGTGCCCGAAAATGAAGTGCTGGTGGCCGGTGATACCCTGAACGATCTTTCGCTGTTCCAGACCGGATACCGGGGCGTGGTAGTGGGCGGCGCGGAGCAACGGCTGATTGAGGCAACCGCCGGACAAAGCCAGGTTTTCCAGGCGCAGCGACTCGGCGCCGGCGGTATTCTGCAGGCGCTACACCATTATAATACCATTCCTGACGGCATATAATACCAGCCCTATGCGGCTGTTCACGTTCAGTTTCCGGAAAAGCTGGTTGCGGTAGCTATCGACGTTCCGCGGACTAATGTTCAGCTTTTCGGCAATTTCCCTATACGTCATTTCAGAACAGGCAAGGGCAATAAAGGCCCTTTCGCCGGCTGTCAGCACCACGGCATCGCCCCGCAGCGACGAGAACCTGTATGCGTGAACGGCAAAGCCGTTGTCGCGAATCTCTTCCAGACATTGCTGCAGCGTGCCGGGTTCGGTGCCTTTGGAGAGATAGCCGTGTGCGCCCGATTTCAGCAACTGGATCACGGCTTCTTCGCTTTCGACCATGCTCAGTACCAGCACCCGCGTGCCAGGCTGGTGCTCGCGAATCCACTCCAGCGTTTCGAATCCGTTCATTTCCGGCATACTGATATCTGTTATCACGATATCGGGAAAAAGACCGGCTTCGGTGTATAATCTTCCATTGCCTGCCGCGCCGATCACCTCAAAGGCGCCAAAACTGTTAATGATACGGGCCAATCCCTCGCGAAACAATACATGGTCGTCGATCAGCGCGATGGTTGTTTTTTTGTTGCTCATGCCAGGAGATAAAGGTTTCGCGGAATCCGGCCCGGATTTAAACCGGAATTTATACGAAGGTAGCAAGAGTGTGGCAGCCACAAAAAATCCCCGGGTACCACCCCGGGGACGTTCCAACTTCAACCCCGCCAACCTTCCGATCGGCGGCCGGGTTGTTTACCTGTTACAAAATTTTATAAAAAGCTGCTGAGAAATAAGAGCGGAGAAACTTCGGCTGAAATGGTAGCGGTCTTTTTATCGCTTGAAACCGTTTCATTGTCGTCGTCATTTTTCTTTTTTTCTTTCTGTTTTTTCTGCTTGGTGCTGTCAGGTTTAAGTAAGCCCTCTCCTTCAATCTGTACGCCGTTCTCGTTGATCTTGAATTTGAAGCGGCCTTCTTTCAGCTCAACAGGGTCGAGGTCGTTAACGCGGGAGAGCCCGTCGCGTGTCATCACATATTCTACATTGCTCGACCAGCGGTATGCATTCTCCCAATCATCGTCCCACTCCACATTGAAACCGCGGCGGCGATTGGTATTCACGTTGAACCAGGAGAAATCGTCGAGGCTATGATCGAGCTGTATTCGTTTGCCGATGGGCACTTCCACTACGACCATTACCTGCTGGTTGCGAAACTTATCGCTCCGGGTGATGGCAAAACCCCTGGGCAATTCGATCACGCTGTCTTTTTGCGCAATGGGGAAATTGATCTGCTGGGCCAGCTCTTTTGCTTTGGCGTTGCTGTTGCTGCGGCTGAAGCGAACGGTGTACAGGTGAAAAAGGGAATCTTTGCTCTTCACCACGTTCACACGAACGGTTCTAAGCATCAGGCTGTCGTGGCTGAGACCATAGAACGGCGCATCGTCGTCCCAACCCCAGAATCCGCCATCGTTATAATAACGCGTACGCTCGCCAACCGACTCGACATACAGTTTATTGTTAGCGGGTTGAGTGATCTTTACCTGTTCTTCCACGCCTGCCCGGTTTTTAAAATTGCGGAAGAAAGCGCTGACTAATGTGATGGTGGCGATCAGCCCGATGATCCAGAGGCTGGAGAAAGTATAACCCAGGTACCTGTTCTGGCTTCTTACACCCATGATGCGGCGAACCAGCCAGGTGATAAGGGCTACGATCGGCAGACCGAGAAAGAGTACCAGGCTCAGCCAGGCCAGTGCATTTTGCCAGAAGCCTTCCAGTACAAAGTCTTTCAGGGGGAATACGGTCATTCCGCCGAAAAGAATTCCAAGCAAAGCGCCGAACAGGGCCAGGGCCACGATGGCGGCAATGAACAGGAAAAAGGCTTTGAAAAGTATCCCGATTACATTCCCGATACCCGATCCCGCATTACCGGCGGCGCGGCCAAGGGAGGAGCCGTATTGCTGGCCCTGGCTGCCGAATTGCTGGGCGGTCTCTTTCACTTCATTCCCCCAGTTCTGGGCGCGTGATTTGAAGCTTTGCAGGTCTTCCTTTACGGTATCGCGAATGGAATTCAGGTCAATACGTTCGCCTTTCATTTCCAGTTTCTGCGCGGCGTTGCTGGCATATGGAACCGCGATCCAAAGCACGAGGTACACGATAAACAGCGTAGAGCCGAGGCCTGAGCTGATGAACCGGGGGCCAAAGCTCCAGTCCCAATCCCAGAACAGCGCGTTGAAGCTGCCGCCGACGATGCCCAATACAAGGGGGAGGGCGAAGATCAGCCGGGGAATCCATGACTGGATATCGAAGTAAGAGGCGAGGCCGCCGCAGACACCCGCGATCACTTTATCGTCGGGGTTCCGGTAAAGCCGCTTGGTGATATTGGAAGTCATTGATTCGGAAGGAACGATGACCCATAAGAGAAGATACACCCAGAAAAGGGCACCGAAGAGTAGCACGAAGATGATGCGCATGATGGCAGGGTCGAGACCCAGGTAGTTGGCCAGGCCGCTACACACACCGCCGATGATTTTGTCGTCGGCATTGCGGCTGAACCGGCCACGGCGATAAAAGCCCTTGGCGCCTTGCGGCGGAACAGTGCCCTGGCCGCTGTTATTGGTCGACTGGCTGCTCTGTGACGCATACGCGTTGTTCGGCTGTCCGCCGAGGTCGGCATCGGCGGCCTCGAAGTCTTCGGGGCGGCCCATATTGGCGATAATGGCGTTCACATCATCATCGGTGATGCAGGTAGCGCCTTTTTTCAGGCGGTCGGAGAACAATTCGGCGATGCGGCTTTCGATATCGTTGATGATTTCATTCCTGCCGTCTTCGTTCGCAAAATAAGTTCTGAGGCTCTCGGTATATTGCTTCAGCAGTTCGTAAGCGGTCTCCTCGATGGGGATCACCCGGCCCTGGAAGTTTATATTGATGACCTTTTTCATGATTGATAGGTATTAGCAGGTTGAAGTTTAGTTGGTGGTTGGCGTCTCAGGCGAATTGGGTAATGATTCCTGTTTGCTGGTCAGCGCTTTAACACCGTTGGCCAGTTCTTTCCAGGTCGCTTCGAGTTCCTGGTAAAAAGCATTTCCCTTTTCGGTGAGGGAAAAGTATTTACGCGGTGGCCCGGAATTGCTTTCGACCCAACGATAGGTAAGCATGTCGGCGTTTTTGAGCCGCGTCAGCAGCGGGTACAATGTTCCTTCCAGGATCTGGAGGTTGGCAGCCCGCATCTCATCCACGATATCACTTGGATAAGCTTCGCCGCGGCGGATGATGGAAAGGATACAGAATTCCAGTATCCCCTTCCGCATTTGGCTTTGTGTGTTTTCAATATTCATAACACGCTGGGTTTAATGGGCTGGCGGCAGCGGCGGACAAGGTCTGGATAAGGTGATGAAAAGGATAAGGTGCTACTGCCGCCAACCCGTGAATTCCTTTGACAATACGAATATAGGTAAGTTTTTAGTACTATGCAAGCCAAAGTACCTATTTATTGGCAGTAACTTTCATAAAATAATAACTGGTTTAGGCTGAAACGCAGTATGGACAAGGGTTTCCGGGCCGACAGGCGGCAGAAAAAATTTTTCCCAGAAAGGATGAGCGGCAAAAAAAGCGGATGAACGGCGGCCACCCGTCAGGTACCACCCGTCAGGTACCACCCGACGGGTGGGGTTTAGTCCATGCGCACGATGCGGGGCTGGAAACGGCCTACCACTTCGACCAGTTCTGTTTGCGCGCCCATTACGGCGTCGCTGTCTTTATAGGCCCTCGGCGCCTCAGGCAAACCCCGCCCCGTTCCAAACAGCAGGAAAGCTGTTGAGTTTGTTGCTGATATGAAGTTGAAGCTTGCGCATTTTTGATAGTTGAAAGGCGAGGTTGTAAAAAATATTTTGTTGTTTGTTTGAATTATCAGAAAATATTTTTCAACTTTGCATTCGCAAAAGAAAATCATATGCGCCATTTTAATGA
>JAKPBL010000400.1 GCA_029778965.1 Bacteroidota bacterium | reverse complement strand
GTATCCCCTGCAAAGCATTCGCGGGCGGGCGCTGGCTGCGGCCGATGTACCGCTGCTGCTGGAAGCGGATACCGATAATGACCGGGAGATGCTGGCCGGTCTTGCCGCCGACCTCGGCTGCCCCTGGCAGTACTGCACGGCAGCAGACAGGAAGCGGTTGCACCTCGGCGCCGTATGGGTGAATAATTTTCCGAATTTTTTATTCTCGGTGGCATACCGGTACTGCCGCGACGCCGAACAGGATTTCGGGCTGCTGCTGCCGCTGATCAGGGAAACCGCCGCGCGGCTTGACCCCGGCGATCCCTGGCAATGGCAAACGGGGCCGGCTATTCGCCATGATGTATCCACTATCGAAACACATCTCGCGCTGCTGGAGAATCATCCCCGGGAGCAGGCCCTGTACCGGCTGCTGAGCGAAGCCATCAGCAGTTTCAATCCAGCAACTGAATGATATCGGTACGCACTTCATACATCGATGGTTTGGTGCTGGGGTCATCCACATACTGATCATAGGGTTTTCCCTTGGCCTTGCGGCCGTTGGTCTTCAGCCACTCGGTGATAAGCGCATAGGCTGTATCGCTTTTTTCGTAGGGGCCGTAATACCTTACCACGACCGCCTCGGCAGCGGGCAGCGATTTCATGCTTACGCGGCCACCGGTGGCGGCAGGCCTGGCCGTTACGGGAATGGCTGCTTCAACGATATAGGGAGCACCGGCCGTCAGGTACCAGGCCATGGGCGCGCCCGCAAAATCGAGCTGCTGGGTCTTCATCAGCGCACCGATCTCGCCGTAGGCCTTCTGCAGCAGCGGACCAATGTCGCTCATGCTCTGTGCGGTATCCATCACCGTTAGTAAGTACATGGCGCCCACCCGCGTTTTTTCGAGCGTCATGGTGGGTGACAATACACCCAGCTTTCCCGATTCGATTTTTTCCCTGAGCTGGGCCAGTCCCTTGTCGAAATCTTTTTCCATCATGCCTTTCATCAGCTTGCCGAACCAGCGGGCGATGGGGTTCATGCCCATATTCATGGTCATGTTCCAGGTCAGCGCCGTACTGCCGTTACCGGGGGTAATGGTCCAACTGGCCGTAGCGGGCTCGGGCGATTCGCCGAAAACCATCGAGGTGGTTACTTTTTTATTGGGCTCGGCTTCGGTGATGGTCAGCGAGCCATTGCCCACCTGCCGGTGCGAGCTGAACCACTTGTAGCTGGCGCCCCTGCCTTTTTTAACGGCCCCCCATTCTACTTTCATGGCGGGGTCTACCTGGTTCCAGGTCATCCATTCATTATACGTGGTCAGATCGGTCAGCACCTGGTACACCTGGTCGGGCTGCGCCTTTATATCGGTCGACCGGCTCACCGATACCGTAGCCGGCAGCAAAAAACCCGTACAGATCAATAACAGCAGCAAGCCGAATACCCCGGCCAATATTTTTAATAGTTTTTTCATATAGCTGTTTTGTGGCATCTAAAGATATGAACAAGGGGTAAATTCAGCTATTTTTGCCAGCCAAACGAAAGGCCAGCAATGACATTACTGCAACAATTCAGGCAGATAACCACTTTTGTTCTCGATGTTGACGGGGTGCTTACCGATGGTGGCGTGTGGCTGCTCGACGACGGGCAGCAGGTGCGCCGCATGCATATACGCGACGGCTATGCCCTGCAGCTCGCCATCAAAAAAGGCTACCGCATCCTGGTGATCTCGGGCGCGCAGTCGGAAGCCGTACGCCTGCGCCTCCATAAGCTCGGCATTACCGACGTGTACATGCAGGTGCACGACAAGCTGGCGGTGCTCGAGCAATACTTGCAGGCGCATGGTATAGACCGGAAACAAACCTTGTGCATGGGCGATGATATTCCCGACATCGAGCTGATGGCGAATGCCGGACTGGCCTGCGCGCCGGCCGATGCCGCCCCCGAGATCAGGGCCATCGCCGCTTATATATCACCGGTAGCGGGCGGGCAGGGCTGCGTTCGCCAGGTGATCGAAAAAGTGATGAAGCTCAGGGGCGACTGGATGAATGACAGCACAGTAGCTTCTAAATAGGGTGGCAATGACTATCTTCCGTTTTACAATTCCGACCAGTTGAGCGTTGTTGCCGCCTTTTTCCGACTCATACGATGGCCGAATCTTTTTTTCATCGTGATCACGCAGGTGTTGTTTTACACCTGCCTGCTGCTGCCGGCCATGACCATGGGCGAGGGGCTTGCCTGGCGCATCGAGGGCGTCAAGCTCGACCCGCAGTATTTCCTGCTGCTGGTGCTGTCGTCGGTGTTCATCGCGGCGGCAGGTTATATCATCAACGACTATTTCGACCTGAACATCGACCAGGTCAACAAGCCCGAAGCCATCGTGAT
>JAKPBL010000369.1 GCA_029778965.1 Bacteroidota bacterium | reverse complement strand
GATTGATGAATGCGCCGATTTGCTCTGGCGAATATACCTCATGCAGCCCAAGTTCTTTGATGGCATGTTCGGGCATGAACGGGATGATCGCGGAAGCAGGCGATTGTACCATACAGACTGCGTTGCCTGCCCGGGCGGCGCGCAGCCCTTCGGTACCGTCGCCATTGGCGCCCGATAACAGGACGCAGGCCAGCCGGCTGCCATATACAGTTGCGGCAGAGGCAAAGCTTACATCGATGCTGGGGCGGCTGAAATTTACTTTTTCAGAAGCATCGAGCGAAAAGCTGCCATCGGCCTCAAACAGCAGGTGATAATCTGCGGGTGCTACATACATACAACCGGCAGCGGCTGCTTCTTTTTCTTCGGCTTCTTTGACGATTACCGGCGACTGGTCTTTCAGGAGATGAACGAGTAGTGTTTCGTATGCTGTTTTTCGGTGCAGCACCACCGCGATGGGAACGGCGGGTATTTTCCTGATCTGCGACAATATCCGGAGAATGGCATCCAGCGCGCCGGCTGAGCCACCCATGAGCACCATATCTATGCGGTCTTTTTCCATATTTTTTCACGTGCACTCAGCGGTGTATAAGAAGCGGCGACCTGGCTGAACCGCAGGCTTTCCTTGGAACCCAGGGCCAGGTAGCCCAGCGGTTCCAGGCTTTCGTCAAAGAGGGTCAGTACACGGTTCTGAAGGCCTTTGTCAAAATAGATCAGTACGTTTCTGCAAATGATCAACTGGAATTCGTTGAAGCTACCGTCTGAAACGAGGTTATGGGTGGAAACAACCATTCGCTGCTGCAGCCTTTCGCCGAACTTGGCAAAGCCATATCGTGCCGTATAATACGCGGAAAAGTCCTTTTTCCCACCCGCCTGCATGTAGCTTTCGGAAAACTGGCGGAAGTGGTCCAGCGGATAAATTCCTTTTCGCAGGGTTTCCAGTACACCGGGATTGATATCGGTGGCGTAAAGCAGGCTCCTCTCAAGAAGGCCTGCTTCTTCGAGCAATATGGCCGTTGAATACACTTCCTCACCGGTAGAGCAGCCGGCGTGCCAGATCCTGATAAATGGCTTGGTTTGCAGCATGGGAAAAACCTGTTCAGACAGTGCCCGGTAAAAAGCCGGGTCGCGAAACATCTCGGTTACATTCACCGTGATCTCTTCCACGAATTCATGGAATAGCGCATCTGAGTTTTTCAACGCATACCGAAGCCCGGCAAAGCTGGGGAACTTTTTGATGATGAAGAAGCGGGAAACACGCCTTTTCAGCGAAGCCATGGTGTACCCGGTGAAATCATATCCATGCCTGTCGATCAGGTCGGCCAGCAACAGCCCGATCTCTTCGTCGTGAATGCTTGTTTCGGGGGTGGTCATAATTGATTGGGCGGTCTCATTTGTTTTCGTATAACCATACGCGTAAGAGGCTCAGCAACTGGTCGATATCGACTGGCTTCGTGATATAATCGGATGCACCCGCGGCGATACATTTTTCGCGGTCTCCCGTCATGGCCTTGGATGTGATCGCGATCACCGGCAGCCGCCTGAATTTCGGATTGCTGCGGATGCGTTCGGTGGTTTCATAGCCGTCGAGCTCGGGCATCATCATGTCCATCAGTACAATGTCGACCGTGTGTTTGCCCAGCACCTGCAATGCTTCTTTCCCATCTATGGCGGCCAGCACTTTCATGCC
>JAKPBL010000356.1 GCA_029778965.1 Bacteroidota bacterium | reverse complement strand
TACCTCAACAGCCGCTAACCGCAGCCGGCAATATTCATTGAATTCGTCTTCGTCGGCATCGCCTTCTTCGTCGATCGTTTCGCGCTGGAACAGGCGGTTCGACGTGAAATCGAGCGTCAGGATATTATCGCGCAGCACGATATTGCTGAACTGCTCCCATGCATAGCTTTTGCGGGGAAAGCTGTTGAACACCACCTCGTTTTGGTGAAAGCCGATCTCCAGGTTCTTCTTGGCCTGCCGCTCCAGCAATCCCATGATAATAAAAGGAATGCTCAGCCAGGGATAGTACGGCATGCTGGCCCAGACAACGCCTGTTAACAGCAGCACATTGCTGTAAAAAACGGGTTGCCGGTGCGCGAGCGAGCGGTATAGGTTCAGTCCGAACAGCAGACCGATCAGCAGCGAGCCGATACCATGTATCCAGCGCCGCTCTTCGCCGGCGATAAACTGCGTGGCAAAAAGAACCAGTGAAACCGCGATCGTTCCTATGCTGAACCGGTCGATCAGTTTCCTTGCGGGGTTCTGCAGGGTCACTACATAGTCGAATACCTGGTTACTGGCCATCAGGCGGGATTGCTGGCGGTGAGCAGGTTGCAGAGTTGCAGCAGGAGCCGGGCGCCAACATTCGCATCCCAGTCATTGTCGCCTACGCCGATTTCCACCAGGTCGAACGCGATGATCTGCCGGCCGCTCTCGATCAGCTTGCGCAGCAGGTAGAAGACCTGGTCGGGTTCGAGCCCGCCGGGCACCGGCGTACCGGTATTGGGACAAAGATTGGGCTGCAGGCCGTCTACATCAAAGCTTATATATACTTTTTCGGGCAGCGCATCGATGATGCGGCTGGCCACCGATTGCCAGGTGGCGCCTTCATACAACGCTTCTTTTACATGGCGGTCGAAGAAAGGAACCACCCGGCCATTGCTGGCATTGATATAATCGATCTCTTCGTCGCAGTAATCGCGTGCGCCCAATTGTACCAGGCGGCTTACCGCAGGCAGCTCTTCCAGTACATTGTACATGATGCTTGCATGCGAGTAGGTGAATCTTTCAAAAGCGCGGCGAAGGTCGCAATGTGCGTCGATCTGCAGTATGCCGAAGCTGTCGTGCTTTTCAGCCAGCGCCTTGATGAAGCCGAAAGGCGTGCTGTGGTCGCCGCCTAACAGGGCCACCAGCTTGCCCTGCCTGATCAGCTCGCTGGTTTGCGTATGCACCCAGTTGTTCAGGAACCGGCTGCCCTCGTTGATCTCTTTGAGCGACCGGCACATGAAATTGTTTTTCTCCAGCTCCTCACCCGATGAAATATAATCGATATAGAGCTCGGCTTCCTTGCGCAGGTAGTCGCTTTTCAGCAAAATCTTTTTGTCGACCTCGCGCATGAAAAACCCTTTTCGCCACAGGTCGTGGTGATGCGGGTCGTACAGGTCCACCTGGCGGCTGGCCTTGCGTACGTTTTCCGCGGCCCGTGCCGTGCCGGCGCTGTAGCTCACCGTTACCTCCCACGGTACCGGCACGATCACCAGCCGGGCTTCCGGTTCGGTAACCGGCAGGCCGAAAAGATTGAAGGTGGGGTTGCCAAGACAGTTGGCGTCATACGTTGAAAGGTCCATAGCAGGCGATATTATTAAAAACCGGGCGCAAGTTAACGATGTAAAGCAAGATGCAAATTAAAACCAATCCGTTGGCAGGTGCAATACCCCTTTTTCAGCTAACTTTGCGCCCGGAACCCGTCGGAACATGAAAAAGACCCATATTGCCATCCTGATCTTTATTGCGATCGCCATTGCCGTGCTGGTAAGCTATATGGGCGATCTGAGCACGTACGATACCGTTGCTTCGGCCCGTGAAAAAGAAGGGAAATTCGTACACCTGATCGCTAAGCTCGACAAAACCCAGCCGGTTGAATACGATCCGGTAAAAAACCCTAATTACATGAAATTCATAGCAGTAGATACACTGGGCCATAGCACGGTGGTGATCTATCACAATTCCAAACCCACCGATTTCGAAAAAAGCGAGCGGCTCGTGCTCAAGGGCAGTATGCAGAACGGGCAGTTCGAGTGCAAGGAAATGCTGATGAAGTGCCCGTCGAAATACAAAGACGACGTACAGGCCAATGGAGAAAACCTCAGTGCGAAATAATCTGCCGCCCTCATGAATTATATTGGTGAACATTTATTGCCGGGTCAACTGGGCCACTTTTTTGTAGTGCTGGCCCTGGTGGCTTCGGCGATAGCTGCCTATTCTTATGCAAGGTCGGTGCAGGCGCCGGCTGCTGAAGAGACCGGCTGGAAACGACTGGCGCGCACGGCATTTGCGGTCAACGCGCTTTCTGTATTCCTGGTTTTCGGTACCATTTTTTACATTGTTTACAATCATTATTTCGAATACTATTATGCCTGGAACCATACCAGCCGCGACCTGAGTACGAAGTACCTGTTCGCCGCTATCTGGGAAGGACAGGAGGGCAGTTTTCTCTTATGGTCTATCTGGCAGGGGCTGCTGGGCCTGCTGCTGCTGCGCCGCCGCAATAAATGGGAGGCGCCGGTCATGGCCATTCTTTCGTTTTCGCAGTTCGTACTGGCCACCATGTTCCTGGGCCTGGTGTTCGGCGAGGTGAAGGTGGGCAGCACCCCCTGTGTGCTGGTGCGCGATATGTTTCCCGATGCGCCTTTTTTCCAGCGACCCGACTACCTGCTGATGCCGCAAATGAACGACGGGCAGGGGCTGGGACAATCGCTGCAGAACTACTGGATGGTGATCCATCCGCCGGTGCTCTTCCTGGGGCTGGCAGCTACCATCATTCCCTTTGCCTATGCCATTGCGGGTATCTGGCGAAAAGATTATGGCGGGTGGACCAGGGTCGCATTGCCCTGGAACCTGTTTGCCGCCGCCGCCCTGGGGCTGGGTATCATGATGGGTGCCGCCTGGGCGTATGAATCGCTCACGTTCGGTGGCTTCTGGGCCTGGGACCCCGTCGAAAATGCATCGCTGGTACCATGGCTGGTATTGGTGGCCGGCATCCATACACAGGTCGTGTACAACGCCACCGGGCATTCGCTGCGCGCTACCAGCTTCTTTTTCATACTCACGTATCCCTTCTCGCTGTTCGAGTCTTTCCTCACCCGCAGCGGGGTGCTGGGCGACAGCTCCGTGCATTCGTTCGTGAGCGCCGGCATGAATATGCAATTGCTGCTGCAACTGCTGGTGTTCCTGGTGCCGGGGGTGCTGTTATTTATAAAGTATTACCGGCAAATGCCGCACATCGTCAAAGAAGAGGAAGCCTCGTCGCGCGAGTTCTGGATGTTCATCGGGTCGTTGGTGCTGTTCCTGAGCGGGCTCGTCATCACCTGGCAAACCTCCTTCACGCCCATCTATAACAAGATCACCGGCAAAACCACGGCCATGCCCGAGGATACTGAATTCGCCTATAACAAGATCCAGATATTCGTGGCCATTGTCATCGCCCTGCTCACCGGCGCTTCGCAATACCTTAAATACAAGAAAACGGGAAAAGGGCAGTTCTGGAAAAAGAACTGGCTGCCGCTGGTCATCTCACTTGCCTTTGCGCTGCTGTTCTCTTTTTCAACAGGACTGCACTACGACAGTAAGGGGGCGGGCTTTTTAGGCGCGTTGTACCTG